>NZ_JAMYNR010000010.1:0-231275 GCF_040319155.1 Mesorhizobium sp. M0954
ATACGGATAAGGTGTTCCACGGACGGCTCCCTTGTTTGAGATCTCAACGAACTCATTCTGGCACATCCGATGCCGTCGGGCGCCGTCCACCCCATCATGCCGTGACATTAGCCGAAAGGCGCAAGCGGTTCAGAATATTCGCCGGCCAGAGCGGTGTGGAGGGAGCCATTTTCAGCACCGTTGCGGAGCGGGGAGGTTACGGCATGGATCCTAGGGTCTGCGCCGCGTCGCTTCGCTCCTTGCTTCGCCCTAGGATGACGAAAGCGTGGTGGGGCGCTCCCGATACGCACGCCGCTTCGCGGCGGTTCCGCCCTAGGATGACAAAAGCGCGGTCACCCTCACCCGGCCTCCGCTTCGCTCCAGTCACCCTCTCCCCGTTGGGGAGAGGAGGGCGCTTACCCGGCGAGGCCTGCTAGATGGACTCGTTTCGCGACAAGATCGTTCCGGTGACCTCGATCCTCCTGGGCGTGGTCGTCGTCTGGTACGTCATGGCCGTCATCCTCAACACGCCGTTCCAGCGCGATCTCGACCGCCGCGCCAATCAGACACCGGGTATTGTGGAATTCATCGGCAAGACGCTGGTACAGCCGAAGCCGACGCTGCCGGCGCCGCATCAGGTGGCGGTGAATTTTTTCGAAAACACCTTTCTGCGCAGCATCACCTCGAACCGCAGCCTTGTCTACAATGCGTGGGTGACGCTGTCGTCGACGCTGCTCGGCTTTGCTTTCGGCACGGCGCTCGGCATCGTCATCGCCGTCGGCATCGTGCATGTGGCGACGCTCGACCGCAGTCTGATGCCGTGGATCATCGCCTCGCAGACCATTCCGATCCTGGCGGTGGCGCCGATGATCATCGTCGTGCTGGCGGCGATCGGCATCACCGGGCTTATCCCGAAGGCGCTGATCTCGACCTATCTGTCGTTCTTTCCGGTGGCAGTCGGCATGGTGAAGGGACTGCGCTCGCCCGAGCTTACCCATCTCGACCTGATGCACACCTATAATGCCAGTGCCTCGCAGACCTTCTGGAAATTGCGGGTGCCGGCTTCGGTGCCGTTCCTGTTTACCTCGATGAAGGTGGCGGTGGCCGCCAGCCTGGTCGGCGCCATCGTCGGCGAGTTGCCGACCGGCGCCGTCGCCGGCATCGGCGCCAAATTGCTCGCCGGCGCCTACTACAGCCAGACCATCGACATCTGGTCGGCTCTGGTTGCCGGGTCGGTGGTCGCGGCGCTGCTGGTGATGGTCGTCGGCATCGCCGGGCGCCTTGTCGACCGCGCCATGGGCGGGAGGCCGGCATGAGCTCCATCCTGAACCTTTCCTCAATCACGCCTCGATCCTGGCAGGGGTATGCAGCGCTTGTCCTGCTTGCCGGCGCGCTGCTTCTTTGGCCGCTCGTCAGCGCTACGCCCGGTTACGGCATGGCAACTGCGGTTTTGATTTTCATTTTGCTGCTCGTGGCAATCGAGGCCGACAACTTTCCACCGATGATCGGGGTGGTGTTGCTGTTCCTTGGCGCGAATGGCGCAGCGTGGATGCTGCTCGCCGGCATAACCGGCAATGAGGGCAGCGCTCGCGCATCCTTCTATCTGCTGCTCGTCGCGGCGTGGTTTTTGGCCTGGCGCTGCGTAACGGTCTTGTCGTCGTTTCGCCCGACGTCGCGCTGGGCGTCAACCGCCCTGCGCCTGATCATTCCGGCCATCTTCGGCGCCTGGATCCTGATCATCTGGGAGGCGGTGACGCGTGGTGCCGGCATTCCCTTCATCCTGTTGCCGCCGCCAAGCGCCATCGGTGCACGCATCGTCGGCTCGCTGCCGGTGCTGGGGGCCGATATCAGGCAGACCATCTTCAAGGCGGTTATCTTCGGCTATGTGGTGGGGAGCAGCGCCGGCTTCCTTGTTGCCATCGCCGCCGACCGCGTGCCGTTCCTGCGGCGCGGGCTCTTGCCGATCGGCAATATGGTGTCGGCGCTGCCGATCATCGGCGTCGCGCCGATCATGGTCATGTGGTTCGGCTTCGACTGGCAGTCGAAGGCAGCGGTGGTCATCATCATGACCTTCTTCCCGATGCTGGTGAACACCGTCGCCGGGCTTGCCGCCTCCGGCCATATGGAGCGCGACCTGATGCGCACCTATGCCTCGAGCTACTGGCAGACGCTGTTCAAGCTGCGGCTGCCGGCGGCGGCACCCTTCATCTTCAATGCGTTGAAGATCAATTCGACGCTGGCGCTGATCGGCGCCATCGTCGCCGAGTTCTTCGGCACGCCGGTGGTCGGCATGGGATTCCGCATTTCGACGGAAGTCGGGCGGATGAACATCGACATGGTGTGGGCGGAAATCGCAGTTGCAGCACTTGCGGGTTCGGTCTTTTATGGCGTGGTCGCTCTTTTCGAGAGAGCAGTCACGTTTTGGCATCCCTCTGTCCGTGGTGGATAGGGGCGGTGGGTTTAGGGCGCTAACTTCAGAGGGTAAAAACATGAAAAGACTTGTTGTTTCGATGCTGGCCGGCGCGATGTCGCTTGCCGCGTTCCAGGCGATGGCCGCGGACAAGGTGACGCTGCAGCTGAAATGGGTCACCCAGGCACAGTTCGCCGGCTATTATGTCGCCAAGGCCAAGGGCTTCTATGAAGCCGAGGGCCTCGACGTCGACATCAAGCCCGGCGGCCCGGACATTGCGCCCGAGCAGGTCATCGCCGGCGGCGGCGCCGACGTCATCGTCGATTGGATGGGCGGTGCGCTGGCTGCGCGCGAGAAGGGCGTGCCGCTGGTCAACATCGCCCAGCCATTCAAGAAGGCCGGCATGGAGCTGGTCTGCCCGAAGGACGGGCCGGTCAAGACGGAAGCCGACTTCAAGGGCCACACGCTCGGCGTCTGGTTCTTCGGCAACGAGTATCCGTTCTATGCCTGGATGAACAAGCTTGGCCTCAAGACCGATGGCGGGCCGGACGGCGTCACCGTGCTCAAGCAGAGCTTTGACGTGCAGCCGCTGATCCAGAAGCAGGCGGATTGCATTTCGGTCATGACCTATAACGAGTACTGGCAGCTCATCGACGCCGGCTATAAGCCGGAAGAGCTGACCGTCTTCAACTATTCCGCCATGGGCAACGATCTGCTCGAAGACGGGCTCTATGCCCTGGAGGACAAGCTCAAGGATCCGGCCTTCGAGGACAAGATGGTGCGTTTCGTGCGCGCTTCGATGAAGGGTTGGAAATACGCCGTCGACCATTCCGACGAAGCGGCCGGCATCGTCATGGACAATGGCGGCCAGGACGAGAACCACCAGAAGCGCATGATGGGCGAAGTCGCCAAGCTGATCGACAATGCCGATGGCAAGCTCGATCCGGCGACCTACGAGCGCACCGCCAAAGCGCTGCTCGACCAGAAGATCATCAGCAAGGAGCCTACCGGCGCCTACACGACGGCGATCACCGACAAGGCCATCAAATAGGGCTGTCAAACTGGCTTGTAGCGGAAAAGGGGCGGGCGACCGCCCCTTTTTAGTGGGAGGTAAAATAAACGTTACCGGCGGAAACATCCGCTCGCAAAATCGTTGTGCCGGTGCATCCGCCTCAAGGGTGTCACAACGGAGGTTTCCATGCGCATCCAGTCCTTCACGCCGATGCTTTCGGCGCTGGCCATTTCTGCAGCCATCTTCTCTGCTTCACCGGCCTTGGCCGAAACCATAAGGATGACGGCGGCGCTCGATGGTGCTCAGCAGAACCCGCCCGTCACCACGAAGGGCAAGGGCACCGCCACGCTCAGGTTCAACACCGCCACCAAGAAACTCAGCTGGACCGTGAGATATTCCGGCCTCAGCGGGCCGGCGAAGGCCGCACACATTCACGGCCCGGCGGCAAAGGGTCAAAACGCCGATCCGGTGGTGCCGTTCGAAGGCAAGCTGAAGAGCCCGATCAAGGGTTCGGCGACATTGACCGATGCCCAGGCCACCGATCTTGAGGCTGGCAAATATTACGTCAACATCCACACCGCGGCCCACGCGGACGGCGAGATCCGCGGCCAGATCGAGAAGGCCAAATAGGCAGATCACGACGACAAAACAGGGCAATCATCCTGTTTTGTCAGGCCTTGTCGCGAATCTGGGACATCGTGCGGGTCGGCGTGATGGCTTCAGGGTCGAGCCGGATCTCTACGATCGACGGCTTGCCGCTGGCCCGCGCTCGCTCGAAGGCCGCCGCGAAGTCGGCGGTTTTTTCCACCGTCTCGCCATGGCCGCCATAGGCACGAGCCAAAGCAGCAAAGTCGGGATTCTTCAAGTCCGTGGCGACGACACGGCCGGGATATTCGCGCTCCTGATGCATGCGGATGGTGCCGTAGATGCCATTGTTGACGACGATGACGATGATCGGCAGCCCGTATTGCACGGCGGTGGCGAATTCCTGGCCGTTCATCAGGAAACAGCCGTCGCCGGCGAAGGCGATCACGTCGCGGTCGGGGAAAAGCTGCTTGGCGGCGACCGCCGCCGGCGTGCCGTAGCCCATCGAGCCGGATGTGGGTGCTGCCTGCGTGCCGAAACGCCGGAAGCGATGGTAGCGATGCACCCAGGTGGCGTAGTTGCCGGCGCCGTTGGTGAGGATGGCGTCGTCCGGCAGCATCGTTTCGAGATAATTCATGATCGGCCCCATCTGGACGGCGCCGGGGCCGCTCTCCGGAGGCGTCGACCAGTCGAGATAGGCGGCGTGCAGCTTCGCTGCCTCAGCCGCCCAGACCGGCGTTGCGGTCGGCTTGCGTCCGGCAAAGGCTTCGACGAAAGCGGCAGGCGAGGCATTGATCGCCAGCGCCGGCCGGTAGACGCGGCCGAGTTCGCCGGCGTCGGCATGGATATGGACCAGCGTCTGGTCGGGGTAGGGACTCTTCAGCAGCGTGTAGTCGGATGACGGCATCTCGCCCATACGGCCGCCGATCAGCAGCACGAGGTCGGCCTGCTTGATGGCGGTTGCTACCTTGGGATTGATGCCGATGCCGACATCGCCGGCATAGTTCGGGTGGAGATGGTCGAACAGCATCTGGCGGCGGAAGGAGCAGCCGACCGGCAGCGACCAGGCTTCGGCTATCGTCCGCATCCGTGCAACGGCCTGCGCGTCCCAGCGCGTACCGCCGAGGATGACGAAGGGCCGCTTTGCCTGGTTGAGCAACAGTTCCAGTGCGTCGAGCTCGACTTCGCCAGGCCGCGTCTCAACAGGGGTATAATGCCGGGCGTCCGGTGCCTCCGCGAGGCTGGTCAGCATGTCTTCGGGCAGCGAGATGACGACCGGGCCCGGGCGACCGGACGTCGCCACCGCAAAGGCGCGTGTGACGAATTCGGGTATGCGTGCGGCGTCGTCGATCTCGACCACCCATTTGGCAATATCGCCGAAGAACCTGACGTAGTCGACCTCCTGGAAGGCCTCGCGCCCTTTGGCGTGGCTGGCGACCTGGCCGATGAACAGGATGAGAGGGATTGAATCCTGCATCGCGATGTGGATGCCGGCAGAGGCATTGGTGGCGCCTGGGCCGCGGGTGACAAAGCAGATGCCGGGCCTGCCGGTCAGGCGGCCGTGGCAGTCGGCCATCATTGCGGCACCGCCCTCCTGGCGGCAGACGATTGTGCGGATCGGTGAATCATGCAGCGCGTCGAGCACCGCCAGATAGGATTCGCCAGGTACGCAATAGATACGGTCCGTTCCGTTGGCTTCGAGCGCATCGACGATGAGTTGTCCGCCGGTCTTCATTTTCCTGACCTCTCCAGTTCGGCAAGGATTTCTTCGGTGTGTTCGCCGAGACGCGGCGACGGGCGCTCATAGACCAGCGGCGTGCCGGACATGACCATCGGCGCCCGCACCGAGGGCAAGAGATTGCCATGGCCGTCATCGAGGTCGAGCCGCATGCCGCGCGCGATGGTCTGCGGGTCGGCAAACATCTGGCCGATGTTGTTGATCGGGCTGGCTGGAACCCCGGCGGCTTCGAGCCTGGCCAGCAGCGGGTCGCGATCGAAGGCTTTCAGCGCCTCGATCATGTGCTCGCGCAGCTTCGCCCGGTTGGCGACGCGGGCGGGATTGGTGGCGAAGTCAGGGTTCGACGCCAGCTCGTCGAGGCCGACGGCAGCGCAGAACTTTGCGAACTGGCCATCATTGCCGACCGCCAGGATGATGTGGCCATTCTTTACCGGCACCACTTCGTAGGGCGCGATGTTCATGTGCGCATTGCCCATCTGCACCGGCGACTGTCCGGAGACGAGATAGTTGAGGTTCTGGTTGCCGAGCGTCGAGATCTGGGTGTCGTAGAGCGCCATGTCGATATGCTGGCCTTCGCCGGTCTTCTCGGCATGGCGAAGCGCCGCCTGGATGGCGATGACCGAATAAAGCCCGGTGAAAACATCCGAAATAGCGACGCCCGCCTTTTGCGGTTCGCGGCCGGCTTCGCCGGTGATCGACATCATGCCGGCCATGCCCTGGATGATGAAATCATAGCCGGCACGCGGCGCATACGGTCCCGACTGGCCAAAACCGGTGATCGAGCAATAGATCAGCCGCGGGTTGATTTTCCTCAGGCTGTCATAGTCGAGGCCGTATTTCTTCAGTCCGCCGACTTTGAAGTTTTCGATCAGCACATCCGATGTCGCGACCAGCCGGCGCACCGTCTCGGCACCCTCGGGCGTCGAGAAGTCGATGGCGATGGAGCGCTTGCCGCGGTTGCAGGAATGGTAATAAGCGGCCGAAAGGTTCTCGCCGTCATGGCCGATGACGAAGGGCGGTCCCCATTTGCGGGTGTCGTCGCCGCCGTCCGGGCTCTCGACCTTGATCACGTCGGCGCCGAGGTCGGCAAGCAGCTGTCCGGCCCATGGCCCGGCGAGGATGCGTGCGAGTTCGATGACGCGGATGCCTTTGAGCGGAGGCTCAGTCATGGATCACCGTGGTTGATCGAAAGCGCAGCCTCTATCAATCCCGCGCGCCGCTGTCACGGCCCTTGCAATGGGCCAGTATCACTGTGCCCTCAGCACGCGGTCGGCCCAGGCGGCAAAATCCTCCATGATGATGTCTCGGTTGACCTCGTTGAGGCTTTCGTGGCGGGTTTTGGCGTAAACCTTTGAAACGAGATTCGAAAAACCCATCATGTGCATCCGGCCGGCAAGATGGCTGACCGCCTTGCCGCCGTCCGAGGCCGGATCTTGCTCGCCTCCGACCAGATTGACGAACAGGTCGCGCCGCACGCCGGAAAAATTGCGGTCGCTGCCGCAATGCAGCGTCATCATGACGATGTCCTGCCACATCGACACCGATGCATCCCAGCCGCAAAGCGGGTCGGCGATGTATTTCTCGACTTCAGCGGCATCGCGCGACAGCCAGTCGAACGGCGTCCGGTGATTGGGCACCGCCTTGCCCCAGGCCCGGAACGTCAGCCGGGGCAGCAGGCGCGACGGCACGTCTGAGCCAAGCCGGAACTTTTCCCAACCAAGCATGGCCAGCGCGATTTGGCCGAGCAGTCCGGCCGAGAAATTGCCGTTCCAGATCGCGGCGGCATGGATGCGCGCCGAGTGGCGGAGGACAAAGTTCAGCGCGACCGACGCGCCCAAGGAGTGACCAAAGATGATGACCGGCAGGCCCGGCTGTTCCCTGGCGATGAGATCATGGACGGCGGCGACATCGGCGATGACCTTGGCACCGCCATCCGCATCGGCGAACCTGCCAGGTGGCGCGTCGGGCGCCTTGGTGGCGCCGTGGCCACGGTGGTCGTGCGCGTAGACCTGATAGCCGCGCTCGCCAAGGAAATCGGCGAAACGGGCATAGCGCGCCGCGTGCTCGGCCAACCCGTGATTGACCTGGACAATGGCGCGCGGTTGGCCGATGGCGTGTTTCACATAAAGGTTGAGCTCGGCGCCGGTCGGCGATGCCAGCATCCTCTGCTTGTCAAATGGCATGTCTCGCTCCCGTCGGCGACTGTTGGGCGACGCAGCGATCGACGTCAAGGGACGTAGGGTACCCATTCGACGGTAGTTGACAGCATGCTGTCAATGTGATTACATGACAGCATGCTGTCAAATGGTCAGCGGCAGATTGGGGGTAAGACTATGAAAACCACCGGGGCCATTTCGCGGCGTGCAATCTTGCTGGCGGGCTTCGCCTTCACGACGGCCACTCTGTTGTCAGGGATTGCTGCGTTCAGTCAGGAAACCAGGGAGATGACCATGATGACGTCCACTGTTCCAGGCCCGCAAGGCCAGCTTGCCACTTATAGGATCAACGCCGGCAATGGCCTGCCGATCATGTTCCTGCATGGAGATTGCAGCCGCGCTTCCCACTGGGACCGGGTGATGCAGCTCTCCGTCGAAGGCCGCGAGGCGGTAGCCTTCGATTTTCGCGGTCATGGCGCCTCCGCGCCGGCGCAGGACGGTGACTATGGTTATGACGGTCGTGCAATGGATGTCGGTGCCGTGGCCGACGCGTTTGGCCTGAAGCGGTTTCTCATTGTCGCGCACAGCGGCGGCGGTGGCGTGGCGCTCGCTTATGCCGCCAGCCATGCCGACCGGGTCGCCGGTGTCTTGCTCGTCGACCCGGCGACCGATCCTCGTGCGCTGCCGCAGGCGATTCGTGACGGCTTTGTCCGCGATCTGGCCGGTCCGCAAGGCCGTGATGTCCTGAACGCCTATTACACGTCGATTGCCGGCCCTAACGCGGTTGTTCGCCAGCGTGTTCTGGCCGATGCGGCAGTGGTCGATCCGGCGGCGAGGGCAGGTGTCGGCAAGGCACTGGCCGAATGGAACCCGGAGCCGGCACTCGATGCGTATCGCGGGCCTATGTTCGTATTGGCTACCGAGGCCAGTGACACTCCAGCCGCGCTCTACCGGCTGCGCACGGACATTCCGCGCCAGATCGTGGCGGGCAGCGGCCATTGGGTGATGCTTGACAAGCCCGAGGTCGTAGCCGAAGCCGTTAATAATTTCGTCGCGACCATCGAGGCCGGTCAGAAATGACGACCAGGACCGAGGCGGCAAATGTGCTCACCGAACTGGTGCTTGCCGTGTTCAGGATGAACGGCAGTTTTCTGGATGCGGCCGACCGGCTGGCCGCTCCAACCGGGCTGACGGCAGCGCGCTGGCAGGTTTTGGGTGCAGTTTTGAAGGAGCCGAAATCTGTGGCCGACATCGCCCGCGACATGGGTCTCGCCCGTCAGAGTGTACAGCGGCTGGCCGACATACTGGCTGCGGAGGGGCTTGCCGCCTACGCCGACAACCCGGCGCATCGCCGCGCCAAGCTGTTGTCGATAACCGATGCCGGCCGGGCAGCGGTCAAGAATATCGGCACACGCCAGCATGTTTGGGCGAACCGCGTTTCGGAGGGTATGGACGCCGACGTGCTGAAAGCCTCGCTTGATCTGCTGCGCACCCTGACGGAACGGGTGGAGGCGGGCGGATCCTGATCGACCACGCGCGAGCCGTCTCAATGCGCTGGCGATTGTTTTTACGGCCGGCGAAAGAAATCGTAATTCTGACATGTCGCAAGTTTCTAGCTTGCGGCGTGAATCACGAGGAGTGCCGGAATGCGGATTTGGGCGATATGGGGGGCGGTGTTTCTTGCGTTTGCTGGCGCAAGCGCGGCGCGGGCCGATGTGAAGATGACCGGCTCTTTCGTCGCCGATGCCGCCTGTCCGGCAACGCAGGCGATCAAGAGCGGCAAGAATCCCGGCAATGTCTCGACCGCGGCTGGTCAGAGTTATGATCTGCTGGCCGGCAACAAGGACGCGCCCACCCACTACCTCATTCGCGTGCCGGGCGCCGATCCGGAGCGCCGCTGGGTCAAGATCAGCTGCGGTCGTGTTTCGGGCGGCAGCGCGTCGACGATGCCGGCTGCACCGGCGCCTGCCGAGCCGAACAAGCCATCGGCGTCCGGAAAGCCGGAATATGTCTTCGCGCTGAGCTGGCAGCCGGCTTTCTGCGAGACCAAATCCAGCAAGGCCGAATGCCGTGCGCAGACCGCCGCCGGTTTCGATGCGACCCACTTCACCTTGCATGGGTTGTGGCCGCAGCCGAACGGAAATTTCTATTGCCAGGTCGCGGCAAGCGACAAGGCGAACGACGATCCGGCACACTGGCGGGATTTGCCGCCGGTCACCCTTGACCCGAAAACGCGAGCGGAACTCGACCAGGTGATGCCGGGCACCGCGTCCGCCCTCGAAAGGCATGAGTGGATCAAGCACGGCACCTGCTACGGCAAGAGCCAGCAGGAGTATTTCGCCGACGCCTTGAACCTGATGCGCGCGATGAATGCGTCGCCGGTGCGCGATCTCTTCATCAAGAACATCGGCAAGCAACTGACATCCGATCAGATCCGCAGCACCTTCGACAGTGCCTTCGGCAAAGGCGCGGGCGACCGGGTCCGCGTGTCCTGCGTGGTCGATCCTTCGAACGGCAGGCGGCTGATCGGCGAACTGACGCTCGGCCTGACCGGCCCGATCGCTCCGAACGCTTCGCTCGGTGCCCTGCTGCTTGCCTCGGCGCCGACAGCCAAGGCCGGCTGCCCGAAGGGCGCGGTCGATGCCGTCGGGTTCCAGTAAACAGGCCGTACGCGACTGTCGCTTTGCACCGGGGATGGTATGATCCCGGGCGCATCATTCATAGGGGGTGGCGATGAGTGGTATGACGAGCGGCGCGCTGGCGCGGCTGGCGTTCTGGGCCAAGGGCATGACGGCGATCCGCGACGGCCATATGGAGTGGCCGGGCTTTTCCTACACCGAAGTGGAGTGGGCTCGCATGACCACGCTCGCCAAACCCGTCGGCGGCGGCACCTACCAATTGTTTACGCTGGTCAACGCGGCGATCTTCATCGCCATCGCCGCGCTCGGGATGTTCTGTGTCTTCCTGCCGCTGGCGGCGCTGCTGTTCCCGGTACCGGCCGAAACCAGTGCGCTCAAGTTTTCGCTGCTCCTGGCGGCATGCGCCTTCCTGATCATCGGCATCGGCCTGCCGATTTCGCTGCGTCTTTCGACCACGCTCGTGGCGCCGAAGGCAATGCGGGCCGCGCTTGTCGCCGTGCCCGGCGACCAGGCGCTTGCGGCAAAAGTGTCATGGCAGATCAATCGGATCACGCTCGTGCTCTGCGGCCTGCTGGTACCGGGCATTCTTCTGTTCATTGCCTACGATATCGAAGCCGGCCCGATTATTACCGCGTTGAAATGGCTGGCGATCGCGCTGATGGCGGTTTCGGTTGCGATCGGCGGATGGCAGCGGCGCAAACAATCCTGATTGAGCCAATCGCAGGCCTGGGCAGCGTTACGCGCCGGCGCTGCGCTCCGGCCTGGTCCATGTGTTGCGGGCGTCTGCTTCGTTGCCGCCCGGTTCCCCGACAACGCGATCGCGTCCCGTGGATTTGGCCTTGTAGAGACGCTGGTCGGCCAGCGCAAAGAGATCGGCAAGGCAACGGGTCGTCTCGCTGACCGTCGAGATGCCGGCGCTGACGGTAATGTCGAACCGGCTGGTGCTCGCGGACGTCTTGACCGCTTGCCTGACGGTTTCACCCAGCAGCCTGGCGAGCGGCTGCGGACGCCAGCCGAGGATGGCGAATTCCTCACCGCCGATCCTGAACAATTGATCTTCGGTCCCGACAAGTTCGCCAAGCAAAATCGCCAGGGCTTTCAGCACCTTGTCTCCCTCGGCGTGGCCGAAGCGGTCGTTGATCGATTTGAAGTGGTCGACATCGATGATCAGCAGGCTGAGCGGCCTGGCGGTCCGCAGGCTGGCGGTAACGGCGGCCTCGCCATCGCTGTCGAAGCGCCCCCTGTGCAGGAGGCCGGTGAGGCCGTCGCGACCAACATGCTCGACCAGCGCCTCATAGCGCTCGCGATAGGTCAGCGTGTCGAAAATGTCGGAAAGCCCGCGCGGCGCCGGCACCTGCCGCGCCTCGAACCACCTGATATAGGCGACCAGCATGGTGCTGTAGACCAGGGCCGCTGCCATCTTGGCGAACCAGCCGCCGAAGAACACCGCGACCGGCGCACCGGTGACGAAATGCAGCGCCGTGAAAAAGCCTGCCTGGTCGAAGGTGAGCACGCAGGCGACGGAGACCAGGATGCGGGTGAAAAGCGCCTTGCGCAGGTATTTGCCGAGCTTTTCATAGAGCAGAATGATCAGGATGGCGTCGACGAACAGCAGTGTCGTGCCCCACACCATCAGCCAGCCCATCTCATCGATAAAGCCGATGTCGGGAAGCTTGCCGTCGGGCAGCAGTGCGATGTCGTGCAGGCGCAGGATCAGCACGAGCCCGACCATCAGGGCATTGCCGAGCAGCAGGCCGTAAATCGGCTGCCGGACAGTTGCCGCGTCCTCCTTGATGTAGAGCAGGAGAAGCATCACCAGCTTGCCGGAAAACAGCACGGCCGAACCCGGCGATACCATGCCGAACGGCAGCGCGACGTAGAAGACGCTGGCGAGATAGGTTTCCAGGAAATGCATGACGCCAAGGGCGCAAACAAAGACGCCGAGGCCGATGCGGCCCCTGAACCGGAAAAGCGTGACCATGATGCCGAAATAGAGAACCGCTTCGGCAAAAAGCAGGAAACTGTTCAACACGGCCCGATCTCTCTCCCCGAAATCGCGGCTGCCAGCGATTTCCCATCCAACATTGTTTGACGCGGAATGATTAACCGGAGCTTTCGCCTGGGCGCCGGCACGAAATGAAGCGGCTAAGCGTTTGCGGGTGCGACCAAATCCGCCTGGAGCGGGTCATCGTTTCACGGAACCGCTGAACCGCTCCATCTTTTTTGTTTTGACGCAATTCCGGACGGAAAACCGTTTCACATTTTTCCTGGAATTGCTTTAGGGCCAAAACTGTTTGCCGTTCGGGGCCGCATCGCTTACATAGCCCCCAACTTCCATCCAATCCGACATCAGTCGACTTTTCAGGGAAAGCGCGCGTGGCACGCCAGTTCATCTATCACATGGCCGGCCTCAACAAGGCCTACGGCACCAAGAAGGTGCTCGAGAACATCCATCTGTCCTTCTACCCGGACGCCAAGATCGGCATCCTCGGCCCCAACGGCGCCGGCAAGTCGACGATCCTCAAGATCATGGCCGGCATCGACAAGGAGTGGAGCGGCGAGGCCTGGCTGGCCGAGGGTGCTACCGTCGGTTACCTGGCGCAGGAGCCGGCGCTCGATCCGAACAAGAACGTGTTCGAAAACGTCATGGAAGGCGTCGCCGCCAAGACCGCCATCATCGAGCGCTACAACGAATTGATGATGAACTATTCTGACGAGACGGCGGACGAGTCGGCCAAGCTGCAGGACGAGATGGACCGGCTCAACCTGTGGGATCTCGAACAGCAGGTCGAGATGGCGATGGAGGCACTCGGCTGCCCGCCCAAGGAGGCCGATGTCACCAAGCTGTCGGGCGGCGAACGCCGTCGCGTCGCGCTTTGCCAGCTCTTGCTGCGCCAGCCCGACCTTCTGCTGCTCGACGAGCCGACCAACCATCTCGACGCCGAGACGACGGCGTGGCTGGAAAAGCATCTGCGCGCCTATCCGGGCGCGGTGATGATCATCACCCACGATCGCTACTTCCTCGACAATGTCACCGGCTGGATTCTCGAGCTCGATCGCGGCCGCGGTATCCCGTACGAAGGCAACTACACCAAATACCTCGAAGCCAAGGCCAAGCGGCTCAAGCAGGAAGGCCGCGAGGACGATGCGCGCCAGCGGGCGATCGGCCGCGAGCGCGAGTGGATCCAGTCCAGCCCGAAAGCCCGGCAGACCAAGTCGAAAGCCCGTATCCAGGCCTTCCAGGATCTGCTGGATGCAGCCGACAAGCGGCGTCCGAGCGACACCCAGATCGTCATTCCGCATGGCGAGCGGCTCGGCAATGTGGTGATCGAGGTCGAGGGCCTGTCGAAGGGCTTTGGCGACACGCTTTTGATCGACGATCTCGAATTCAAGCTGCCGCCGGGCGGCATCGTCGGCGTCATCGGCCCGAACGGCGCCGGCAAGACGACGCTGTTCCGCATGATCACCGGCCAGGAAAAGCCCGATGCCGGCACCATTCGCGTCGGCGAGACGGTCAAGCTCGGTTATGTCGACCAGAGCCGCGACGCGCTCGACCCGACCAAGACGGTCTGGGAAGAGATCTCGGGCGGCGCCGAAGTGGTCAAGCTCGGCAAGTTCGAAGCCAACACCCGCGCCTATTGCGCGTCGTTCAATTTCCGCGGCGGCGACCAGCAGCAGAAGGTCGGCAACCTGTCCGGCGGCCAGCGCAACCGCGTGCATCTGGCCAAGATGCTGAAGACCGGCGGCAATGTGCTGCTGCTCGACGAACCGACCAACGATCTCGATACCGAAACGCTGGCCGCACTCGAAGACGCGCTCGAGAGCTTCGCCGGCTGCGCCGTCATCATCTCGCACGACCGCATGTTCCTCGATCGTCTGGCGACGCACATCCTCGCCTTCGAGGGCGACAGCCACGTCGAATGGTTCGAAGGCAATTTCGAGGATTACGAGCAGGACAAGATCCGCCGGCTTGGGCCTGAGGCGGTCAATCCGCATAGGATGACGTATAAGCGGCTGACGCGGTAACAACGGATTGGTTGCAAGCGCCCCAGGCTGCTCGTAGAATTACCGGAAGGAGATAAACATGCTTAATGTCGAGCTTCCTACCGCGCTGGAAAAACGCCTCGAGATCGTCGCAAGGAAAACTGGCCGGACAAAACATGACGTAGTCGTTGAGGCCATTGTCGAGCAAATTCAGGATCTGGAAGACGGACTAATCGCCCTCGAGCGCCTTAACGATGGTGAAGGTGAATGGCTTTCTCTGGCCGAAGCTAAGGAACGACTGGGATTGGACGCAAGCGACCGCAGTGACGGTTGATCGTGTGGACAATTCGTGTCGAGAAGCGTGCACTGAAGGATATCTCCAATTGCAAAGGTCCGATCAGCGTCGGATTGTGGACTTCCTGGAAAACAGGCTCGCCTCGCGCGATAATCCACGCGAACTTGGCGAAGCGCTAACAGGACCACTGGCAGGTCTCTGGAAATATCGTGTGGGCTCATTCCGAATTCTGACAAGGATCGATGATAGCGCTGTCGCGATTTGGGTGGTTCAAGTAGGCGACCGTCGCGAGGTCTATCGATGAATACAGTCGCGAAGGTGAGACCCGACTGGTCCGCCGCCCTCTACCTGAAGTTTGAGGACGAGCGCACCCGCCCCGCGCGCGATCTCGTTGCGCAGGTGCCGGTGCCGGAACCGCGCCGGGTGGTCGACATTGGCTGCGGGCCGGGCAATTCGACCGAATTGCTGGTCGAGCGCTGGCCGCGGGCGCAGATCAGCGGCTTCGATACCTCGCCCGACATGATCGAGAAGGCCAGGGCGCGCCTGCCCGGTGTCAGCTTTGCCTTGGCGGATGCGGCGGCGTGGCAGCCGACCGAACCGGTCGACGTGATCTTTGCCAATGCGGTGTTTCAATGGCTGCCGGAGCATCCGGCGGTCTTCCAGCGGCTGATGGGATTTTTGGCGCCCGGCGGCGCGCTTGCCGTGCAGATGCCGGACAATATGGCCGAACCTTCGCACCGGCTGATGCGGGAGACCGCGGCCGAGATGCCGTCTGCCGAAAAGCTCGAGCGCGCGGCCCGCGCGCCGCTGCCGCCGGTCGCGTTCTATTACGACCTTTTGTCGCCATTCTCGGATCGGCTCGATATCTGGCACACGATCTACAACCATCCGCTGGCCGATGCCGAGGCGATCGTCGAGTGGGTGAAATCGACGGGGCTGAAGCCGTTCCTCGATCCGCTCGACGAAAACGAGCGGCAGCTTTTCCTGAAGCGCTACGCGGCCGGGATCAGCGAAGCCTATCCGAAAACGGCAAGCGGCAAGGTGTTGCTGCGCTTTCCCCGTCTCTTCATCGTGGCGCGGCGTTCCGCTTAGAAACGCTTAGCTACACCCAAAAACAGCCAGCAGCGGATGCTTGACCGGCTTTCGCCGTCATGCGCATCTCGCTGGGGCACGGCCCTTTATGGGCCATGGGGGTGGATGATGACACTGAAAAAGATGGGTTTCGGCGGCAGCATTTGTGCGGCCGCTGTGCTTGCCTTGTCTCTATCGGCGGAGGCCAAGCGAGCGCGCTGCTTCACCAGCGACGACGGCTATTTCTCGTGCAGCTATCGGGCGCTGGACGATGCCGGCAGCTTTCGCATCTCGGCGCCGGGTTATCCGACCTACGTCCTGGAAATCGACGGACCGGGTTTTGCCTATGGCTATGTCAATCTCGGCCGCCGCAACGTGCCGCTGCCCGGGCAATTCGTGCGCAGCGGCGATGACGGTGCCTGCTGGAACAACCCGCAGACCAATACCAAGCTCTGCGCCTGGTAAAGACCCGTCCCAGGGACTTGATTTAAACGGGCATAAACTGGCTAGGTGCAAAAGAGGTTGCGCCGAGCTTTTTGCGGCGTCGACATGAAGCCGCAACGCCTGCGCACGGGACGAACTGGAAATGCATCGCGTCATCATCAGCGGCATCGGCGTTGAAATCCCCGAAGCCTTGATCACCAATGAGGAACTCGTCGCCAGCTTCAACGCCTGGGTGGACATGGAGAACGTCCGCCGCGAGGTGTCGGGCGAGCCGCTGGTACAGAAATCGGACAGTGCCTTCATCGTCCATGCCTCGGGCGTCCAGACCCGCCATGTCATCGAACGGGAAGGCATCCTCGATCCGACCCGCATGGCGCCGCGTTTCGCGGCGCGGCCCGACGATGCGCTGTCGCTGGAGGCCGAGTTCGGCATCGCTTCGGCCCGCAAGGCGCTCGATCATGCCGGGCTGAAGCCTGGCGACATCGACCTGGTGATCTGCTCGGCCTCGCACCATCAGCGGCCCTATCCGGCGATCGCCATCGAAATGCAGCAGGCGCTGGGCACGAAAGGCGCCGGCTTCGATATGGGGCTTGGCTGCTCTTCGGCAGCGGCGGCGTTGCACATCGCCGTCAATCTGGTACGGGCAGGGGCGCATAAACGCGTGCTGGTGACGACGCCGGAGATCATCACCGGTCACCTCAATTTTCGCGACCGGCAGACGCATTTCATCTTCGGCGACGCTTCCGTGTCGATGGTCGTCGAAGGGCTCGCCCAGGGCGAGAAGCGGCCGGGCCGCTTCGAGGTGCTCGATACGCGCGCCTGGACGCAGATGTCGAACAGCATCCGCACCAATCTCGGTTACTATACCCGCGCCACCCAGGACGATCCGTACATGATCGATCTGGAAGGCAATCTGATCAAGCAGATCGGCAACAAGGTGTTCAAGGAAGTCACCGTCGCCGGCCACAAGTTCATCGTCGAATTCCTGGCCGAGCACGGGCTGACGCCGCAAGCGATCCGGCGCTTCTGGCTGCATCAGGCCAATGCGCGGATGAACGCCATGATCCTGAAACTGTCGTTCGGCCATGACGTCGACCACGACCGCGCGCCGATGGTGCTGGAGCGCCTCGGCAACACCGCCGCCGCCGGCGCCATCATCGCCCTGTCGGAGAATCATGCCGACATGAAGGCCGGCGACTACGGCCTGCTCTGCGCCTTCGGCGCCGGCTACTCGATCGGCGGCGCGCTATTGCGCATGCTTTAGATTTTTTGTTTTACGCATGTCGTTGTCCCAAAACCACTGCACACCCTCGGTTCAAGCCCGAGGGCATGCTTTTGGGCGACATGCATTAGCCCGGCGCGAACGGCACCAGCATCGGAACGCGCCTGGCATAGTCGTCGTAAGCGCTACCCAGTTCACCGCGCAGAAAACGCTCCTCCAGCCTTGCCTTCATGACGATGCCGACGGTGATGAGGATGGCGCCGGCAACGCCCCAGACAGTGCCTTTCGCCGCCATGGTGGCGAGGATCGCCAGAAGCAGGCCGGTATAGATCGGGTGGCGGACCAGCCGGTAAGGGCCGGTGTCGACGACGCGATGCGCGGCCTTGGCGGTGACCGTGGCCGACCACAGGCGGCCAAGATGCAGCCGCGCCCACCAGGCAAATGCCAGACCGGCGGCAATCAGCGCCACGCAGATCCACGCTTCGGCAAGGTTCGGCGTCCAAAGCCTCAGCGGGCCGGCATAACCGTGCGCCGGGATGAAGAGCAGGATCGTGCCGAGCACCATGACGGCGCGGGATGGAAGCTCCACCCCGAAGCCGGCGCGTTTTTCGGCCCGGTCGGCCCAGAAGGCGGCCGCGGCCCATGAAACCACCCAGAGCAGCCAGAGCTGTGCGATTGCCGATGCGGGATGCATGATAAACCTCCGCGGGCTTGACCTGATCGATATTATCAACCGATGCAGCGCGGCAGCAATGCGGCACGCTTTGCACGAGGCTGATTCAACCAGGACGCTGGTGGTGCCGACCCGTATCAGCCGTCTTGATTGGAGCATCAACGCTTTCGACTGGACCCTATGAATCGACTTCGGCTAACTGCATCCGGCAGCTAGGAATGAAACCAATGCCGGATATGTTTCCCGAAGCCGAAACTCCGGTCGAGATCGTCCCGTCGCGAAAACTCGCCGCCAGGGTGGCGGCGCTCTATCTCGCATCATTCGATCGTTTTGAGACACGAGCGGTGGATACGCTGCAACTCGGTTTCGACGGCATCGACGGCGATTTCCATGCCGGCACGACGCGGCGCTCCGGCGGGCGGGAACCCTGGTATCGGCGCGGCACCGAGATGCGCAACGAACGGCAATTGTCGATCGTGGCTGCGGACGAACTGGCAATCGTCGCCGAACGGATGGGCATCGCCGAGATCAAGCCGGAATGGATCGGCGCCAATCTCCTGATCGAAGGCCTGCCGCGCCTCTCCATGCTGCCGTCCGGCACGCTGCTGTTCTTCAAAGGCGGCGCGACCGTCAAGGTCGACGCGCAGAACGGGCCTTGCCGGATCGCCGGGCGATCGGTCGCCGAAAATGCCGGGATGGCCGACCATGAGGCCGGCGCGCTGCTGTTCCCGAAGGCGGCGAAGCGGTTGCGCGGGCTCGTCGCCTGGGTCGAGAAGCCCGGCACGATCGCGGCCGGCGAGGAGATATCGGTACGCGTGCCCGAGCAGTGGATTTACCGGGCCTAGTCCAGGCAAGGCGACCTCTAGTCACGGCGTATTTTGTTCTTGCTTTGTGCCGGCAGCTATGCTACTAATTTGGGTATGGTGCCAATTGGGCTCCAACGACCCGCCCGCGAGGCGGGTTTTTTATTTCAGGCTTTGAAAGTTCCGATGCTGCCGACCTGAGGTCGGCGGGACAGCGCCCCCCTCTGTCCTGCCGGACATCTCCCCCACGAGGGGGGAGATTGGCCGTCACCTTTCAATTTCGCCAATCACAACGGTGAAGCGCCGTAGAACTCGACGCGTGTGCCTGCCATTCTCTACGCCTCATCCTCATCGTCGAGCAGACGGGTGGCGCGCCAGCGGGTGAGCACATTGTTGGTCTGTTCGATGACGAAGAAGCGCGCGGAATCGCGGTCATAGCCTTCGGCCAGCAGCTTTTCGTAGTCGGTGTGCATATGGCGGATGTGGGCTATTGTCGCCAGCCACACGGCAATGCTCGGCGGCAAGGTCTTCATGTGCACGGCGCCGGCATCGGCACGGATCTTCTCCATGTCGGCATAGGGCGCCAGCGGCAGCAGCGCTGTCAGCGCCTTGGCGATAGCGCGGCGGCGGCCGGTCGGCGCGCTCATCACTCCACCGGCCCTGGCTCGTCCCGCCCAGCGATGGTCGCATCGGCAAAGGCATCAGTCGAGGCGAAATAAGGCTTGATGTCGATGACCGGCGTGCCGTCGAGCACGTCGATGGCATCGAGATCGACGCGGCCGGTGTCGATGTCGACGGCAACCAGCTTTGCGACATGCAGCCCAATTGGGTTCGGCCGGGCAGGGGAGCGCAGCGAAAAGACGCCTTTCGGTTCAGCCGCATGGCGGGGTTTCTGGACAATCAGTTGCCGCGGCGCATGGTGCAGCCAGGACAGGATGATCACGTGGCTGGCGCGTTCCAGCCCAAGCAAGCCGTCCCGATAAAGCGGGTCGATGACCAAGTGCGCCGGCTGTTCCGTCTCCCGCGCCGCCTTCATGTTTTTGGGGCAAGTCTCCCGCGTGATCCAAGGCGAAGCGATGCGGCCGATGAAGACGACATGGCCATCCGGCGGCATCGTTGCCGGGTCGGTTTCCAGGAGCTTTTCGCCGCTGCGCGTCTCGAACATGGTTCTCGCCCCGATCATGCGTCCGTTTTTGCGCGATCCGCCACGCATGCGTCATTTTCTTGTCCGGAAGCGACATAGCGCTTGCAAGCCTATCCAAACCGACATAAACATATGTTTATATCTTTTCAAAGAGAATGCTCGCATGCATGTCGCTCTCGACACGATGGTAGATACATTGAAGGCGGCGGCGGAATCCAGCCGGCTGCGCATATTGGCGCTGCTGTCGCGCGGCGATCTGACCGTTTCAGATCTCACCGAAATCCTCGGCCAGTCGCAGCCGCGCGTCTCGCGCCATTTGAAATTGCTGCTGGAGGCCGGGCTGATCGGCCGCTACCAGGAGGGCTCGTGGGCGTTCTTCCGGCTATCGGATTCCGATGCGTCGCGCGATTTCGTGCTTAGGCTGGTCTCCGGCATCCGCGGCGCCGATCCGCAGGTCGAGCGTGATCTCGAACGGCTGGCCGCAGTCAAGCGCAAGCGGCAGGACCGGGCCGCCGAATATTTCTCGGTCAACGCCGCAAGCTGGGACCATATCCGCTCGCTGCACGTGCCGGATCGCGCCGTCGAAGCAGCCCTCATCAAGCTCGTCGGCAAGCGGCCGTTCCAGTCGATGCTCGATCTCGGCACCGGCACCGGACGGCTGCTCGAGATATTTTCGCCGCTCTATCGGCGCGGTGTCGGCATCGACATGTCGCGCGAGATGCTGACGGTGGCGCGCGCCAATCTCGACAAGGCCGGCGTTTCGAATGCGCAGGTGCGCCAGGGCGACATTTTCGCGCCTCCGGTCGAACGCGACGCCTTCGATCTCGTTACCATCCATCAGGTGCTGCACTATCTCGACGATCCCGCCCGCGCCATCCGCGAGGCAGCGCGTCTGCTGCGCCCGGCCGGCCGGCTGGTGATCGTCGATTTCGCGCCGCACACGCTGGAGTTCTTGCGCGACGAGCACGCGCATATGCGTCTCGGCTTTTCCGACCGGCAGATTGGCGACTGGTTTTCCGAGGCCGGCCTCGACCTCGAGGACAGCCAGGAATTCGAGCCGCGCGGCGGCAACGAGGCCAAGCTCACCGTCAAACTCTGGCTCGGCCGCGATCGGCGCATGCTGATTGCCGAGCCTTCCAACGACAGACAACCGGCCAATGCGTATCCGATAGGGGAAACCGCCTGATGAACCAGTTCCGCTTCTCCCGCCGCCCCGACATCGGCGACAAGGTCAGGGTTTCGTTCGAGTTCTTTCCGCCGAAAAACGATGAGATGGAAGCAAGGCTGTGGGACACGGTCACCCGGCTTGAGCCGCTCAAGCCGAAATTCGTCTCGGTCACCTATGGCGCCGGTGGTTCGACCCGCGAGCGGACGGCCCGCACCGTCAAGCGCATCCTCAATGAAACGACGCTGACGCCGGCGGCGCACATGACTTGCGTCGATGCGGCGCGTCACGAGGTCGATGCGGTGATCCGGGAGTTCGCCGATATGGGCGTCAAGCGTTTCGTCGCCCTGCGCGGCGATCCGGCCGAGGGCGTCGGCGCGGCCTACCGGCCGCATCCGGAAGGCTATGCCAATGGCGCCGAACTGGTTGATGCGCTGAAGGGCGCCGGCGATTTCGACATATCGGTCTCGGCCTATCCGGAAAAGCATCCGGAAAGCCCGGATTTCGCCACCGACTTCGATATGCTGAAGCGCAAGGCCGACAACGGAGCGACGCGGGCGATCACCCAGTTCTTCTTCGACAACGATCTCTATGAGCGCTATGTCGAGCGGGCACGGCGGGCCGGCATCTACATACCGATCGTGCCGGGCATATTGCCGGTGCACAATTTCACCCAGGTCGCCAACTTCTCGGCGCGGTGCGGCGCCTTGGTGCCAGCATGGCTGGCCGAGCGTTTCGATGGGCTGCAGAACGATCCGCAAACGCATGCGCTGGTGGCATCTGCCGTGGCCGCCGAGCAGGTGCTGGACCTTGTCGAGCGCGGCGTCGGCGATTTCCACTTCTACACGATGAACCGAGCCGATCTGGTCTTCGCCATCTGCCACATGATCGGCATCAGGTCGCACGAAGTCGAGGCGGCGGGATCAGCCGCGGCGTAAGGCGGCAAGCTCCTTTTTGAAATGTCAAAGATCGGGGGAATGCAAAAGGCCGGGCAAAATGCCCGGCCTTTTCAAATGGTTTGGAGTATTCGGTGCTGGTCTTCCCCCGCTCAGCGGCCTTATGGAAGGACGCCCATAATGAGGGCGCCGATGAATGCAAACGCAGCACAAATCATCAATGCGTTGATCGGCCTCGTCAGTCCCATGTCATAGCCTCCTCTTAAAGAGCTATGGCGAGAGTCTAGGGTCATTTGTGCCACAGGCAAGCAGAAACTTTGCTGCAATGCGACGAGATTGTGGAATTTGCGACCTGCCGTTTGCCGTTAGGCATTGAAACTCTTTGTCAAAAGCCGGCCCGGGACCTGTGAATAATTTGTGGCAAAGCCGTGGCAGCAGCGAGAATGGCAGCGCTACCGCGGCGGAAATCGGAATCGATTTTCGGAACGACTGAAGATTCGACGCATCCTTTGCGCATCCAACCGGATGCTGCACGCTATACGCACGCTATACGAATGCGGTGGGCAACCGGCAGCGTTGTGAGATAGCCAGGACTTGAATTTTCTGCCAATTGGCAGTATATTGTCTGCCAAGTGATGGAGGCCGGAATGAGTGTCGGTTATGCGGTTCGCGATCCTGCAAATCAGGCTTTGCCGGCAAATCTGGCGGATGCCTCGGCACGGGCGCGGCTCACGCCAGCGGCTGTTGCCGGCATCGTCAGGCTCGCAGACATCTGGCATCTGACCAGCACCGAGATCTGTACCTTGATCGGCGACGTGTCGGAGAGAACCTGGTTCCGCATGAAGAAAGGCGAGTGGGAGGGCGTTCTCTCCCAGGATTCGCTGACACGCATCAGCGCCCTGATCGGCATCTTCAAGGGACTGCGGCTTCTGTTCTCCGAAGCGCTTGCCGATGAATGGGTGCGGTTGCCGAACAAAGGGCCGCTTTATGGTGGCCGGCGCCCCCTGGACGTGATGATCGAGGGCGGCATTCCGAAGCTGCTGCAGGTTCGCCAACACATCGACGCTTTGCGCGGTGGACTTTGAATGCAGATCCCGCCGCGCGCTGACATTTCCCAGCGCGACACGATCCGGCTGATTTCGACAGGCAGGCTCAAGGAACCGGTCCTGATGCCGTTGGCCAGGAATCATGGAGATTTGGAGGACCTTGCGGAGCTCGAAGGGGCCACCAGCGGCCGTCTTCAGGCGCAGCAAGGGGGATTGCCCGACCTCGATCCGCGCGAACTGGTTTTCGGGAGGCCGGGCTACACCTTCATCAATGCGGCTTTCGCTTACACCCGTCCGGGCGGCAATCGTTTCAACGATGATGCCAGGGGCGTCTGGTACTGTGGGTTCGATGCGGAAACCGCGCTCGGCGAGGTCTCTTTTCATCTGACGCGCGAGCTTGCCGCAATCGAACGGTTTGAAAACGTCACCGACTACGCGGAGCTCGTTGCCGACTTCATAGGCTCGTTTCACGATCTGCGCGGTGCTGAGTTCAGCAAGGACCCGGTGCTCGATCCGGATACCGCCTTAGCCTATCCTGCCGGTCAGGCGCTGGCGAAGCAACTCCGCAAGCAAGACGCCGCGACCGGTCTTGTGTATCCTTCCGTGAGACATGTCGGCGGGACCTGCCTTGCCGCCTTCCTTCCCGATCTCGTTCAGAATCTCAGGCAAGGCGGTATCTGGCGTCTGGAATGGCAGGGTTCATCTGTTCCCGCGATCACGCCCATATAGCGCACGATCGGGAGCGACAACTTCGCTGCGCCATCTCTAACGCCGCCCGAACAGGCGACCGTCGATGGTGACGAGGCCGAGGGCGATCAGCGCCATGCCGCCGAGTTCGAACAGTTCGAGCCGCTCGCCCAGGAACAGGAAACCGAGCAGGATGGCACTGGCCGGCACGATCAGCGTGACCAGCGAGGCGTTGGTGGCGCCGGCCGAGGCGACGAGATTGAAATAGAGGATGTAGGCGAAGGCCGTCGACAGCAGCGCCAGTGCCAGCACCGCCGCCCAGACCGGCGGCGAGGCCGAAAACAGATTGGCGGCATCATAGGTGAACAGAACGACCGGGATCATAATGATGGTCGAGCAGGTCAATTGGCCGGTGGCAATGACCGGTGACGGCACACCCTTGAAGCGGCGGGCGATCATCAGCGCAACCGCATAGGATAGCGATGCTCCGATGAGCGCGAATTTCGCCCAGACCGGACCGCCGAGCCCGGCGACGAGGCCGGGGCCGATCATCACCGCCGTTCCCGCGATACCGAGGGCGATGCCGGCAAGCTTGTTCCACGACAGCTTTTCGTCGCTGGTCAGGGCGTTGGCGAGGATCAGCGTCCAGAACGGCGTCGTCGAATTGAGCACCGAGGCGACACCGGCGCCAAGCTTGGTCTGGCCGGCAAAGATCAGCGAGAAAGGGATGACGTTGTTGGCGAGCGCCAGCAGGAAGAACAGGCCGGCATGCGGCAAGGCGAGGCGAAACGACGGGCCTCGGACCGCAAGATAGAGCTGCAACGCGATCGCAGCTATGGTGACGCGGAACAGCACCAGCACCAGCGGCGGAAGTTCCGCTACCGCAATACGGGCAAAGAAGAACGAGCCGCCCCAGATGGCGCCGAGCAGCAGAAGCTGCGCCCAGTCCTTGAGCACCATCGGACCGCGCATCGTGGTGGTGGCAGCTATCGCCATTGGTCGTCCTCCCAGACGAGATGCCTTCCTCTTCAGGCGTCTGTTCACGCCATACCCGATCCGGCCGCAAGGGCCACCCGAAACCTGAGCGATGGCCTAGCTCGCTCATAACCGGCGTGCAGCACCGGCGTAGCGCCGCGAAGCCAGGGCGGCGAGACATAGAATTGTTTTCATTAGCCGCTAGCTTGGATTAATTGTGCGCAGCCTCAGTCAAGGGATTCGTCCATGCAGCGATTCGAAAATGCCCGCGAGGCAGCGCTGGCGCTTCGCCCGGACGATCCGATCTATTGCTTCCGCCCGCAGGTGCTGAAGGCGGACGCCAAACAGTTCATGGGCATGTTTCCCGGCAAGACCGCCTATGCGGTCAAGACCAATGGCGAGCAGATCGTGCTCAACGCCCTGGTCGAGGCCGGCGTCGGTGCCTTCGATGTGGCCTCGCCCGGCGAATTCGCCGCCGTGCGCGCCGTCTCGCCGGACGCCGAGATGCTCTACATGCACCCCGTGAAGGCGCAGTCGGACATCAGGCTGGCGCTGGAAAAATACGCCATCCGCGTCATTTCGCTCGACCATGAGGACGAGGTCACCAAGCTGACCAGGGTGGTGCGGGCGCTCGACATCGATCCGGGCGCCATCACCGTGTTCGTGCGCATCCAGACGAAAGGCTCGGCGGCCTACGAACTGTCGAAGAAGTTCGGCGCCGGACCGGCCAATGCGGTCGAACTGGCCGAACGGCTGAACCGGACGGGCTACAAGGTCGGGCTGTGCTTTCACGTCGGCAGCCAGATCGAGGATCCCGACACCTATGAGCGGGCGCTGGCCTCCGCCGACTGGGTGCGCAACCGCGTCGGCTTCGACGTTGCCGGGCTCGATGTCGGCGGCGGCTTTCCCGCCGAATACGGTCATGATCCGAACAGCCGCAAGCCGGAAATGCCGTCGCTCGGCCAGATCATGTCGCGGCTGTCGGGCGACCTCCAGGAGTACCAGTTCGACCAGTTGCCGCTGGTGGCTGAGCCCGGCCGGGTGATCGTGGCGCGCTGCCTGTCGCTGATCGTGCGCGTGCTGCTGCGCAAGGGCAAAAGGCTCTACATCAATGACGGCATCTGGGCATCGCTGTCGGATTCATGGACCGGCAAGATCACGCTGCCGGCACGCTTCATCCCCGATCCGGCGATCCGCTCGCGCAATGGCGAGGACAAGACCATCGTGCCGTTCAAGGTCTGTGGCGCGACCTGCGATTCCGTCGACATATTGTCGCGGCCGTTCTGGCTGCCCGAGACAGTCGATACCGGCGACTGGATCGAGATCGGCCATATCGGCGCCTATTCGCTGTCGCTCAGAACACGGTTCAACGGCTTCTATCCCGACACATTCGTCGAGGTGGCGACGCCGTTCGACGAAGGCGATGCGCCGCAGGGGTTCGCCAGCCTGGAGACGATGGCGGATTAGTGGATGGTGGAATAGTGAATGGTGAATGGTGAATAGTGAATAGTGAATAAATGAATAGTGGTAATTCTGGTGCTCAATGCGGCTCCGGTGCTATTCTTTTCACCATTCACCATTCACCATTCACAGTCTCGCCAGCAGCTCCGGCGTCGGCCAGCCGTCGACCGGCAGGCCCAGCCGCTTCTGCTCCTTGCGGATCGCTTCGCGGGTGTTGGTGCCCAGGATGCCGTCGACGGTGCCGACGTCATAGCCTTTCGCCTCGAGCTTGGTCTGTAGCGCCTTCATCTGGTCGGCGTCGAGGCCGGGTTCGGGGTTGCGCGGATCGAATCGCGGCGCGCCCCCCAGTCGGGCGGCAAGATTTGCCGCGGTCAGGGCATAGGTGAAGGACTGGTTCCACTCGAGATAGACGTCGAAATTGTCGTAGGTCAGAAAGGCTGGCCCCTTGCGACCCATGGGCAGCGCCAGGCCGGCCTTCAGGCCGTTGTCGAGAAGCGGCGTACCGTCGGGCCTGGTAACGCCCCACTGGCTCCATTGCGTCAACGGCAGCTTGTTGGTGCGTCCCGTCTGCTCCCACGGCAAATCGTCAGGCACACGGACTTCCTCGATCCAGGGCTGGTCGCGCTTCCAGCCGCGCGACTGGATCTTGCTGGCCGTGCTCATGATCACGTCCGGCGCGCTGCCGCGCAGGTCGACCAGGCCGTCGCCGTCGCCGTCGACGCCGTGGCCGAGATAGTCGGAAGGCAACATCTGGGTCTGGCCGATCTCGCCGGCCCAGGCACCGGTGACGTCGGCCGGCACCACGCCGCGATCGATCAACATCAGCAGCGGCACGATCTGCGGCCGGAACAGCTGCGGACGGCGGCAGTCATGCGAGAGGCTCACCAGCGCGTTCAGCGTATGAAAATCGCCCTGCACGGCGCCAAAATCGGTCTCCAGGGCCCAGAAGGCGGCGATGACCGGCGCCTGCACGCCGTATTCGCGATCGGCGCGGACAAAGACCTCGGCATATTTTTGCAGATTGGCCGCACCTTGCTTCAGCCGATGGGACGAGATCATGCGGTTCGAGAATTCGATGAAGGTCTGGGTGAAGACGCCCTGGGCGCGGTCGCGTGCCAACGCCTTCTCATCGAGGGTGGCGTTTTCCAGCGCATCAAGGCCGGCAGCGCCGACGCCGGCCGCCCTGGCCTCCGCCGCCACGCCGTGCTTCCATGACTCGAAATCCCCGCCGCATTGCTGTGCCGCGGCCGGCACGGCGGTCAGGAGCAGCGCCGCGAGAAGTCCAAAGCGCAATCGCATCGCTATCCTTCCAAGAAGATTACCGGCGGTTGCAGGCATTCGTCGTTGGCTGTGTCGAAAAGCAGGCGGCAGGCCTGGTGTCAACGGGTGTTCTGCCGCAACCACTTCTTCCACGCGGCTTCGGAGCCGTTGAAGACGCTGATGTCGGCGTTTCCGGCCATGCCCGGCACGACACCCGTTCCGGTATACTGCCAGAAGGTGAAGGGATGGCTGCCGTATTTCTGGCGCGGGTGCCCGGCGACGGAGCGCAGCCAGTAGGGGTAATTGCGGAAGCCCGATAAACCGTTATCTTCGAAGAAATCGACAGACGTGTAGATGATTGGCTTCTTGCCGTAGTATTTTTCGACGATTTCGAGGAACGTGCTCATCTCGCTGCGTACCGTGGCCGGATCGGGCCGCAGCTTACAGGTCGGCGATTTCGGGTTCCATTCCATGTCGAGAACCGGCGGCATCGCCGAGCTGTCTTTGGGCACGTTCTGGATGAACCAGCGCGCCTGGGTAGCGGCCGGCGTGCAAAAGTAGAAGAAGTGATAGGCGGCGCGGGGAATGCCCGAGGCCTTGGTGCGGCTCCAATGCTCGCTGAAAGCTTCATCGAACCGGTCTCCGCCCTCGGTTGCCTTGATGAAGGCGAAGGAAATGCCGCTGGCCCTGGCCGCCGGCCAGTCGATCGAGGTCTGGTATTTGGAAACGTCGGTGCCGTGGACGGCATAGCTCCACGGTGCGCCGCTGTCCCATTCATGCGGGTCGGAATCGGCAAAACGCGGCGCGCGTACCGCAACCATCGAGGCGCTGGACGACGACAGCGATGGCGTCAGATCCTCGACCGTCGAGCAGGCACCAAGCAGCGTCAGCGTGATGAGAACCGCGAAACGGCGCATCGCTACTTCCCGAGCCGGTTTCAGCCGGCCGCTGATGGGTCTTTCCGCGGGTGCCCCTCGACCGGGCGCAGCGTGTCTGAAACCGACTTACGCGACGCACCTGGATCTTCGTTTCATGCATTCCCAAACCGTTACGCAGTTTTGGGACGCATGCATTCAAGCCCCGCCGGACGGTCACCCCACAGGATCGCCCGGTCTGTCCCAAGCGCGTCGCTTCGACGCGCTTAGCTCTTTTGTCTATGCATGTCGTTGTCCCAAAACCGCTGCGCACTTCTGGGCGACATGCACCTGTGATCGCCGATCATGGTTGATATTCGGTTGACGGCGCTCGACAAGAGCCGCGATTTTGCCGAAACAATGGCGGCAAATCGATGACATAGATCGCGCTCAGGGGAATTCGAAAAAATGCAGATCCTCCTGAAGTTCGTCAAATGGCTGCTCGGCCTGGCTGTGCTGGCCGCTGCGATACTCGCCGGCTGGCTGTATTTCGCGCCGCCGGAACTGATCCGCGTCGGTTCCGGCTATGCCGCCAAGATCGTCTGCTCGAACGTCTTCATCGCCGGGCGAGACGCCAACGACGTGCTCGCCGTCGATGTGCAGGCGCCGGGTCATCCGCTGCTGAAGCTGATGAGAGTGTCGGTGGACAAGGAGAAGGGAACGGTTTCGGCGGGCCTGTTCGGCGCGCTCGGCAAAAGTGTCGCGGTCGCCCGCGACGGGCTCGGCTGCGCCTCGGTTCCCGACGGCGATATTGCCGCCGCCAAGGCTGTCGCCGGAGCTGCACCGACGCCGGCGCCGCTGCCCGATCTGATCTGGCCGGAGGGCGACAAGGCCGATGCCTCGCAGGATCCCGATGTCGCGAAAGTCCTCGACGATCCAGCCATGACCGGCGCCGGCATGCGGGCGGTGGTGGTGGTCAAGAACGGCCGCATCGTCGCTGAGCGCTATGGCGACGGCTTTTCCGAAAAGACGCCGCTATTGGGCTGGTCAATGACCAAGACGGTGAATGCGGCGATCGTCGGCACGCTGGTGAAGGAGGGCAAGCTGGCGATGACCAACCAGGGTCTGTTCGGTCCCTGGAAGGGAGATGGCCGCGCCGTGATCAGCCTCGCCGATATGATGGCGATGTCGAGCGGGCTGGAATTCAACGAGGATTACGGCGACGTCGCCGACGTAACGCGCATGCTCTATCTCGAACCGGACATGGCGGGCTTTGCCGGATCCAAGCCGCTGACCGGCGAGGTCGGCAAGGTGTTTTCCTATTCGAGCGGCACGGCGGTGATGCTGTCCCGATTGTGGCAGGACGCGATCGGCGACAAGGACAAGGCACTGGCGTGGCCTAGGACCGCGCTGTTCTATCCGCTCGGCATGCAGAGTGCAGTGCTGGAGGCCGACGAGCACGGCACCTTCGTCGGCTCGTCCTACCTCTACGCCACGGCACGCGACTGGGCGCGCTTCGGCCAGTTCCTGCTGCAGGGCGGCGTCTGGAACGGCAAGGAGATGCTGCCCGCCGGCTTCGTCGACTGGATGCGGGAACCGGCAACTGCCTCGAAAGTCTACGGCAAGGGGCAATTATGGATAGAAGGACCGGGCGACGAAGAAAACCCCGGCGCCGGCACTACCGCCGGCCTGCCCAAGGACACCTATTGGATGGAGGGGCATGATGGGCAAACGGTTGCCATCATCCCCTCGGAGCAGCTGGTTGTGGTGCGGCTCGGGCTGACGCCGGCCAGGCTCGGCTATCGGCCGCAGGTGATGGTGGCGGGGCTGGTCAAGGCGCTACACTGAGGAATGCGGCGGTCGCAGTCTTGTCTATGCGGCTGTCGCCAAAGGCTTGGCGCGATCAACACGCGCCCGCTCGTCGGGTGAGTTCATAACCGTCCAAAGATCATTACGGCGCTGGACGTTCAACCAGAAATCCGGGCTGTTGCCAAACACCCGCGCCAGAATGAGCGCGGTAGCCGCCGTCACGTTGCGGCGGCCGTTGCACAATTCGTTCACATGCTTGCGCTGGACGCTCATAGCTTCGGCCAAAGCCGCCTGTGTCAGGCCGAGTGGTTGCATGAATTCTTCCGTAAGAATTTCGCCAACCGTTGCTGGCTTGCGTGCGGTCATCAACATGTCTCACCTCACTTATATATAACTGTGGTCGTCGAGATAGATGTCCGACGCCTCGCCCCGGCCCCCGTCCCAGCGGAAGACCAGCCGCCATTGTTTGTCGACACGGATCGAATGGAAGCCTTCGAGATTGCCGCGCAACTTCTCGAAATGGTTGCTCGGCGGCACACGCAAATCCTGATCGATCGCCGCGTCGTCAATCATCTGGAGCTTGCGGAACAAACGGCTTTCGAGATCGGATGGAATATTGCGGGAATGGGTGTCGTCCACGAAGAAAGCCCGCAGCCATCCATCTCTAAATCCGATGATCATCCCATGCTTCCGGCGAGGAGATAATGTACCACTCATTGGGTCACATGGCAATGTGTGATTTAGCCAATTAACTGATTTCAGCCACGGCCCCCATTTAGGATTGGAGCCCCAAAACCTTCCACGCCAAAATTGATATTAGATGGCGATCTTGATCACGGCGAGCCAGCTGTAGCCGCGATAAAGTGTTCTGAATCGAAGGCTTGCACCAACTCTCGCAGATTCCGATTCCAGAACGTCGCGCAGGGTTTCACGCGGCTGGACATGGAATTTTCTCAACCAGCCGCGCAGCAGCGTGCGGAACCAGCCGGGCAGGGCCTCCTGCTGGCCGAAATCGACGACGTGCAGCGAGCCGCCCGGTGACAGGGCAGCAAGAGCCGCGAACACTGTCTTCTCCCAGCCGGGAATCATCGACAGCGAATACGAGACAAAAATGCGGTCGAAACTTTTGACGCCGAACAGTGCTTTCGCGTCGAAATCCGTGGCGTCGCCGCGCGCCAGCGTGACGCGGCCGGAGAGGCCTTCGCGCGCGAGGGCGGCAGTGGCCGTCTCCAGCATCTCGGCCGAAATATCGAGGCCGAAGAAGCGCGCGGCGGGATAGCGGCGGGCGGCGAGGATGATGTTGCGGCCGGTGCCGCAGCCGAGCTCGAGCACGGTGCCGCCGGCCGGCACATCCAGTCCGGCGATAAGCCGGTCGCGGCCGAGCAGATAGTATTTGCGGGTCAGGTCGTAGATATGACGCTGCCAGCGGTAGACGCCGTCCATCAGCTCGGCATGGCTGGCCGGCAAGTCGGTCGTGCTCATCAGGACCGCTTCACATAGAGATGGAAGCCACCATAGATGGCCGAGCGGTCGCGCTCCGAAAACTCGCGCGAAGCGTCGTTCTCGTAGCGCCACTGGTCGAGCAGCGAATTCGAGACGCGGCCGGGCAGCAGGCTGGGTTCCGCTGCGGTGCGGAAGATGACGCGGGCGCCGGTTGAGGCGGTTCGGGTGATCTCGGCCCACAACCCGTTGAGCTGGTGGTCGGTCATCCAGTCCTGTGCATCGAGCAGCACGAAGCGATCCACCGAGCCGGCATCCTTGCCGGCAAGGAACTCGATCAGATTGGCGTGGTGGATGGCAACGCGATCGACATTGTTGCGGATCGTCTTGTAGTTGCACTTTTCGAGATAGGCGGGCAGGGCGGCCTCGCCCGGATCAGGGTAGCGGCGGGCGAAAGCCTGCCAGGCGAAATAATTGGTCTTCAGCGGAAAATCGCAGGCGAGCTTTTCCAGTCGTGCCTTCAGCACGCTGGCCATGGTGCCGTCACCCGAGGTGATCAGCGAATCGTACTGGGCCGGCGGAATGCCGAGGCCGAACAGCGAGGCTTTTCGCGAGGTCGCCCATTTCAGCAGCGGTTTTTCGAAGACCGGCGCCAGCTCTTCGTCAAAGAAGCGGCGCTGATCGGCGATGCTCTTGGCGTCCATGATGCCGGCCGGGTCGACGCCGAAGAATTTTGCCGTGCGGTGGCCTATGGCGATGAACAGGCCAAGCAGGCCGGTCTGGTAGAAATTGCGGTCGAACACAGCGATGCGGCGACGGCCGCGCCAGTTGCGGCGCTCCCAATAATGGCGGCTGACCGGGTCGAGATGCGGTGCGATGAAGCGATCGTAGGCCTGTGAATTGTGCCCGGTCTCAGCCGCGCCGAAGAAACGGAACAGGTCGCCCTGCGAGGGCAGGTGACGGACGGCTTCGAGCTTCATGCGGTTCAGCGCGATATGGGCAGCGTTGAGGTCGACGGCATCGATCCTTTCCGGCGAGCGGGTGAGATAGGCAAGGATGTTACAGCCGCCGGAGGCAATGGTGACGATGCGGTGGCCCGTCCCGAGCTGCATCGCGTCCATGTCGATTTCGGGGTCTTCCCAGATCTGCGGATAGACGAGGCCGGAGAACAGGAAGGCGAACAGGCGCTCGGAGATGCCGGCTTTCGACAGCGGGCGGTTCTGGTAGACGGCCTTGCCGACTTCCTTGCCGCGGCGAAAAACCAGTTCTCCAGAAATGTCCGTCATGGCAAGGCGATTCCCCGTTTGCTTTGCCGCAAGCGGGTAGCGCAGGGTGATGACAGGCCAGTGACAACCTGTTGACGCGAGTTCAGGCCTTGCCAAATCCACCTGGGGTCGGCGTCGTCACGATGACCGCCTCGCCGGCGTCGAGGATGGTCTGATCGCAGGCTTTCAGCGTCTCGATCGCGCCGGTCTTGCGGCGGACCTTGGTCGAACCGGCCTCGCCATCGCCGCCTCCGTCCAGTCCCCGCGGCGGGCGGTTGCGATGCGAGGACAGGATGGCGCATTCCATTTTTTCGAGGAAGCGGATGGTGCGCCTGGTGCCGTCGCCGGCATTCCATTTGCCTTCGCCGCCGGAGCCTTCGCGGATATGAAAATCCTCCAGCAATACCGGGAAACGCAGTTCCAGCACTTCCGGATCGGTCAGGCGCGAATTGGTCATATGGGTGTGGACGCCGGAGGTGCCGGCAAAACCGCGGCCGTCGTTCATCCGGCCGGCCGGCGAGCCCGAGCAGATCGTCTCGTAATACTGATACTGCTTGTTGCCGAAGGTGAGATTGTTCATCGTGCCCTGCGCATTGGCCATCGCGCCCATGGCGCCGAATAGCGCGTTGGTGACGTGTTGCGAGGTCTCGACATTACCGGCGACGACTGCCGCGGGATAGGCGGGTTTCAGCATCGAGCCGTCGGGAATGATGATGTTGATCGGCCGCAGACATCCGGCATTCATCGGGATGTTGTCTTCGACCATGACGCGGAAGGCATAAAGCACAGCGGCTCGGGCGACCGGCTCTGGCGCATTGAAATTGTTCTTCATCACCGGCGACGTTCCGGTGAAGTCGACGGTCGCTTCGCGCTTCCGCCGGTCGACCGATATCTTCACCTTGATCATTTGGCCGGTGTCGGTCGGGTATTCGTATTCGGAACTGTCGGGCAGCCGCTCCAGAACGCGGCGCACGCTTTCGGCGGCATTGTCCTGGACATGGCCCATATAGGCTTCGACCACATCGAGGCCGAAATGGGCGACCATCTTGCGCAGCTCGGCGACGCCCTTTTCGTTCGCGGCGATCTGCGCCTTGAGGTCGGCGATGTTCTGGTGCGGATTGCGCGCCGGGTAGGGGTGGTCGGTGAGCAGCGTCTCCAGGTCCTTCTCGCGGAACCGGCCGCGATCGACGATGCGGAAATTGTCAAACAGCACGCCTTCCTCGTCGACGGTTGTGGCAAGCGGCGTCATCGAGCCGGGCGCGGTGCCGCCGATGTCGGCATGATGGCCACGCGAGGCGACGTAGAAGAGGATCTTCGGCGATTGGCCGATCTCCCCCCTTGTAGGGGAGGTGGCGGCGAAGCCGCCGGAGGGGGTCGTTGCGGCAGTGCTCGACGCACTTGTGGTGCCTTCTGCGAGGACCCCACCCGGCCGCTTCGCGGCCACCCTCCCCTCAAGGGGGAGGGAAAACACCGGCGTCACCACTGTGATATCAGGCAGATGGGTGCCGCCATTGTAAGGTGCGTTCAGCGCAAAGACGTCGCCGGGATGGATGTCGCCGGAGTTCAACCGGATGATGGTTTCCACCGAGCGGTCCATCGAGCCGAGATGCACCGGCATATGCGGCGCGTTGGCGACCAGCGCGCCATTCCGGTCGAAGACGGCACAGGAGAAGTCGAGGCGCTCCTTGATATTGACCGAATAGGCGGTGTTCTGCAGCGTCACGCCCATCTGCTCGGCGATCGACATGAACAGGTTGTTGAAGACCTCCAGCATCACCGGATCGGCTTCGGTGCCGAGTGCGGCGTGTCGGCGCTTCTTCTCGACGCGCCGCATCAACACGTGATCCTTGGCGGTGATCTCGGCCTGCCAGCCCGGCTCGACGACAATGGTCTGGTTTGGCTCGATGATCAAAGCGGGGCCGGCGATCTTGTTACCAGGCTTCAGCGTTTCGCGAGGGAAAATGCCGGCGTCGCGCCAGACGCCGTCGACAAAGATTTTCCGGTTCCCGGAAGGACTTGCGGCCATGTCTTCAACAACTGAATCGCTTTCGTCGCGGCCGGTGCCGCCGGTATCGGTACCTTCGACGCCGATCGACTCAACGATCATCGGCTTGTCGTCGTAGACGAAACCGAACTGTGCCTTGTGCGCCGATTCGAAGTCCGCCTTGGCCTGCGCAATCGAGCCGTGCCCGAAGTTCACAGGCAGCGCGGTATCGGTGCCGTCGTAGCGGATCTGCAGCACCGGTCTCGAGACGACCGCGTCTTCGCTGATGCCTTGCGCGGCGAGTTCGTCGATGACGGCTTTGCGCAGCGTTGCGATGAGTTCATCGATCGCTGGCCCGGAATTGTCCGCCAGCGGCTTCAGCAGCGCCTGCTGGCGTGACGCAAATACAGAGGATAGGCCGATGCCGTATGCCGAGAGCAGGCCTGAGAAGGGATGGATCAGCACCGCCTCCATGCCGAGCGCATCGGCGACCAGGCAAGCGTGCTGGCCGCCGGCGCCGCCGAAGCAGTTCAGGAGGTATTCGGTGACATCGTAGCCGCGCTGCACCGAAATCTTCTTGATGGCGTTGGCCATGTTTTCGACGGCGATGGTGATGAACCCTTCGGCGACGGTTTCCGGGGAGCGGCCGTCGCCGATCTCGGCGGCAAGGGCCGCGAATTTTTCGCGAACCGTCTGGACGTCGAGCGGTTCGTCCTGGCCCGGTCCAAAAATAGCCGGGAAGAACTCGGGCTGCAGCTTGCCCAGCATGACATTGGCGTCAGTGACGGCCAACGGGCCGCCGCGCCTATAGGCGGCCGGGCCGGGATTGGCGCCGGCCGAATCCGGCCCGGCGCGAAAGCGGCCGGCCTCGTAATGCAGGATCGAGCCGCCGCCTGCAGCGACGGTGTGGATGCGCATCATCGGCGCGCGGATGCGCACGCCGGCGACCTCGGTGTCGAAGGCGCGCTCGTAGTCGCCATCGTAATGGGCGACATCGGTGGAGGTGCCGCCCATGTCGAAGCCTATGACCTTGCCGAAACCGGCGAGTTTTGCCGTCTCGACCATGCCGACGACGCCGCCGGCCGGGCCGGACAACAGCGCATCCTTGCCCTGGAACATGTCGGCGGCGGTGAGGCCGCCCGACGACATCATGAACATGAGGCGAGGGCTTTCCCTCCCCCTTGAGGGGAGGGTGGCGGCGAAGCCGCCGGGTGGGGTCGGCTCGACTGGGTTCGACCTACTCTCCCCCCTTGAGGGGGAGATGGCCGCAAAGCGGCCAGAGGGGGTCCTGTCAGAAGGCACCACAGGGGCGTCGAGCACTGCCGCAACGACCCCCTCTGTCGGCTCCGCCGACATCTCCCCCTCAAGGGGGGAGAGGACGCCCAGTTCCTTTGCCACCCTTTGCACATACCTAGCCAGGATCGGCGACAGGTAGGCGTCGACCACGGTGGTGTCGCCGCGGCCGACCAGCTTGATCAGCGGCGAGACCTCGTGACTGACCGAGACCTGCGAAAATCCGAGTTTTCTGCAGACCTTCGCAACTGCCTTTTCGTGATCGGGATGTTTCCAGGCATGCATGAAGACGATCGCGACCGCATCGATGCCGTCCGCCTTGGCTTGCTCAATAGCCGGGCGTACCGAAGCAATGTCGAGCAGGCGCTCGACACTGCCGTCGGCGCGAACCCTTTCGTCGATCTCGACGACGCGCTCATAGAGCTGTTCGGGAAGGATGATCTGCTTGGCAAAGATATCTGGCCTGGCCTGATAGGCAATCCTCAGCGCATCGCGGAAGCCTTTGGTGATGAGCAGCAGCACACGGTCGCCCTTGCGCTCGAGAAGCGCATTGGTGGCAACCGTGGTGCCCATCTTGACATCGCCGATCAGAGCGGAGGGGATTGGAGCGCCGGGTTGGACGCCGAGCAAATCGCGAATGCCCTGGATGGCAGCGTCGGCATAGGCTTCGGGATTCTCGGACAGCAGCTTGCGCGGGTGCAGCGCGCCTTGCGGGTCACGGCCGATGACATCGGTGAAGGTGCCGCCGCGGTCGATCCAGAAATCCCATTTTGCAGTCACAGCGGCGCTCCCGGGATTTTTCCCTGTTCGATCTGTTAGCTCGCGAGGCCCTGACCGGCAATCGTCAAGTGATTGGAATATGTTACAGGCAGAAATGCAACGTTACGAAACTCATGCGCAGCTTACGCATTGTGTCCTCGACCGCCGCTGGTAACGGAGGCGTGATTAGAGGAGAGATATCATGAAGAAACTCATTCTTGCGTCGGTGTCGGCGCTTGCGTTGCTTGGCCTTGCCGCCTGCAGCAACAGCGGCACCGACAACACCACGACGCAGAGCACCAACCCGCCGGCATCCGACCAGACGATGAAGCCGGCTGCTCCTGACGCCAACAAGCCTGCCGAGCCGGCTCCGGCTCCGGCACCTGCGCCGGCTGCTCCGGCTCAGTAGTCAATGTGACAGCCAAGGAAAGGCTGGCCTCACAGGCCGGCCTTTCTGCTGCTTACGATACCAGCGCCTGGCGGCCGAGTGCGACGACGTGAGCGCTGGCGCCAGCCGCCTCAGGCATTGCGCCAAATCGATTGGGCCAGCCCCTGCGGCACTGTCTTGGCTTGATAGCGATGGGTGGTTGGTCCTATGAAGCCCCCATGTCGATTTGGGACCGCCTTGGCGACTTCGTCACACGCGTTTCATCTTCAGCGTCGTCAGGCGTCGCCGAAGTGGTCGAGGCCGTGCGCACGGTTTTCTCCGGCGATGCCGATCTGCGCCGGCGCGTCGCCTTCTCGGTGGCGATGATCGCCCTGTCGGCCAAGATGGCCAAGGCAGACGGCATCGTCACGCAAGACGAGGTGCGCGCCTTCCAGGAAATATTCGAGGTGCCGAAGGAACAGAGGCGCAATGTGGCGCGGCTCTACGATTTGGCCAAACGCGACATTGCCGGTTTCGAGACCTATGCCGAGCGGATGGCGCAGCTTTGCGGTTCGGGCCATTCGAACTGCCTGATGCTCGAGGATATACTCGACGGGCTGTTCCACATCGCCAAGGCCGACGGGCTGGTGCATGAGCGCGAGGGCGAATTCCTGCATCGCATCGCCGAGATATTCCGCATCGATGAGGCGCATTACCAGAGCATCCTGGCCCGGCATGTCGATCTGGGTGCCGCCGATCCCTATGTTGTGCTCGGCATCGAGCGCGGGAAGCCGTTCGAGGAGGTCCGCAGGCGCTACCGCAAGCTGGTCTCCGACAATCATCCGGACCGGCTGATCGCACGCGGCCTGCCGCAGGAATTCATCAAGATCGCGACGACCAGGCTGGCGGCGATCAACGCGGCCTATGAAATGATCGAGCGAGGCCTGCGGCACGCATGAGCGGCTTTCCGCCCGATGAGCCGAGCGCCGAGGTCAGGGTATCGCCGAATTTCGGACCACGGCGCGGGACGCTCGGACCCGATATGATCGTGCTGCACTACACCGGCATGGCTACCGGCGCCGGTGCCGAGGCATGGTTGTGCGATCCGGCAAGCGAGGTCTCGTCGCACTACCTGGTCCATGAGGACGGCCGCATTGTTCAGATGGTAAGGGAAAGCGACCGCGCCTGGCATGCCGGCAAGAGCTCGTGGTTCGGACAGAGCGACATCAACTCCTGTTCGATCGGCATCGAGATCGTCAATCCGGGGCATACGCTCGGCTATCGCAACTTTGCAAAACCGCAGATCGGTGCGGTGATCGGCCTGTGCGCCGGCATCATCGAGCGCCATTCCATTCCGGCGCAGCGGGTGCTTGCCCATTCCGACGTGGCACCGGGGCGCAAGGTCGATCCAGGCGAGAAATTTCCATGGAAGGCCTTGTTTGCCGTCGGTATCGGCCATGTTGTGCCGGCAGCACCGATCCGGCGCGGCGCCGTGCTGAAGCCAGGCGATACCGGCGCCGAGGTAGAGGCGCTGCAGTCGATGCTGGCGCTCTATGGTTAAGGCGTCGAGATCACCGGCGCCTTCGATCGGCAGACCGAAATCGTGGTAGAGGCATTTCAGCGGCATTTCCGGCAGCGCCTGGTCGATGGCATGGCTGATGGATCGACGATCCGCACGCTGGAAAGGCTGCTCGCTTCCGTAAGGATAGCCTCTCTCAAATAATCTTTTGCCAGCTTGAAAATTACAATCTGTTACTCAAAGTGACTTGCGTCGCCTTCTTTGGCGCCAATTCCGTCGTCAAAGGCGATCCGTACAGATTGTCGGACGTCTATCCCCCAAATGTTCCGATGTTGATTGAGGGTATCTGCGCGAAGTTCTTTGTGCAGATCAAACAGAACAGGATCACATGCAGAAATTGACCGTTTTAACGGCAGCCATTGCTGCCGGCGTAATGACTTTTGCCTTCAGTGCGGCAAACAGCGCACCGCTGAGCCAGCGGGCCGATCAGGGCTTCAGTGCCGCAGCCGGCAAAACCGCCGTGCCGAAAGCCACCCGTGGTGCAAAAGTAGAGAAGACCGCCACCGCAAAAGTGGAACAAGCAACCGCGGTAAGGACGAAAAAGCCGGCCCCTGCGAAAAAGCCAACCGCTGCAAGAAAGACAATCTCAAAACACTATGTGAAGCGTAACCGCAAAAGCATCGACCACATGGCAACGGCGTCAGTCGCTCCGAAGAGCAGGCCAGCGCCTCAGGCGGTGGTAGTCGGCGCCAGCGGACAGTATTCGGCGATCATTGCGCGTTATGCCGCCAGCTATGGCGTCCCGGTGTCGCTCGCCAACGCCGTCATCAAGATCGAAAGCAACTACCAACCGAACCAGGTCGGCAGCGCCGGCGAGATCGGCCTGATGCAGATCAAGCCGGCGACGGCGCGGATGATGGGCTATAGCGGTTCGGTTCAGGGCCTCTATGATCCAGATACCAACATCAAATACGGCATGAAGTACCTCGCCATGGCGCGGGATCTCGGCGGCGGCACGACCTGCGGCACGATCCTGAAATACAATGCCGGCCATGCCGCCACACGGATGAACCCGGTGTCCGCAGCCTATTGCGGCAAGGTCAAGGTCCAACTGGCTGCACTTGGAGCGCCCGCCTGACAAGCGACAACTTGCTTTTTCGTTTGCGTTTTCGGGCCTGAACCCCTTTATACGCCTTGCCAGCTGGCCGGGCGGCCGCACCCGCGAAGCCGAAAGGCTGCGGGTGAGGAAAGTCCGGGCTCCATGGAGACACGGTGCCGGTTAATGGCCGGCGGGGGCGACCCCAGGGAAAGTGCCACAGAAAGCAAACCGCCACGATCCAATCGTGGCAAGGGTGAAAGGGTGGGGTAAGAGCCCACCGCGCGACTGGCAACAGGAGCGGCACGGTAAACCCCACCGGGAGCAAGACCGAATAGGGGCGGTGCGAGGGGAAACCCTCGAGGGCTGTTTCCGGCTCACCGTCCGGGTAGGTTGCGTGAGGCGTATGGCAACATGCGCCCAAGATGAATGGCCGCCACGTTCTCGCCGTGTAAGCGGCGAGGGCCATACAGAACCCGGCTTACAGGCCAGCTGGCAGTTTTCCCCGATAAAAGGAAATCTCCTGATATCAGCAGGTTGCGTCTTCGGGCGCAGCCGTTGGTTCAGTTTTCGACCCGCAATTAAGCGCGGCATTCCTTGAAAATGGTGCGATTAAATCGTACCATTTGGATGACGGTATTCAGGAGCGCGTCATGGGACAGGTCGATAAACGCAGCATCACGCTGTCGCCGGAATTGGCGGCGGTGGTCGACGACGTGGTCGCCGCCGGCGAATATGCCTCGGCGAGCGAGGTGATCCGCGACGCGCTGCGGCAATGGAAGGACCGGCGCGACCTGCTCGGCTACACGGTCGAGGAATTGCGCAAGCTGGTGCAGGAAGGGATCGACAGCGGGCCGGGACGGTTTGCGTCGATCGACGAAATAAAGGCCGAAGCGCGGAGACGATTGAAACCCGACAGCGCGGCATGAATTTGCTGCCCATCATCCGAACCGCAAATGCGGAAGAGGATTTGATCGCGATCTGGCTTCATGTTGCGCAAGACAACGAGGCTGCAGCCGATCGATTGCTCGATCGGATCGAAGCCCGCTGGCAGCAAGTGGCCACTTATCCCTTCTCAGGTGCCCCGCGCGAAGACATCGCAACCGGAATCCGTCACCTGATCGTCGGCGAATACCTCACCTTGTATCGTGTCCGCGAAGAGGCGATCGAAATCATTCGCGTGCTGCACGGCCGGCGCAAGATCGACGCCGACGATCTAAGTTCGTGATTGCCGATTCAGCCACCGATTGCGTCCAGCGACGCCTCGATCGCCTGCCAAAGCTCTTCCACCGGCTCGCAGCCGATCGACAGGCGAACGAAGCCGGGGGGAACGGCATCTCCCCTTTTTGATCGCCGTTCGGCCGAAGTGTGTACGCCGCCGAACGAAGTCGCTGCCTGCATCAAGGCGCAGTTGTTGATGAAATCCTCGGCCTTGTCCTCCGAGGCGAGCACGAAGGAGATGAGAAAACCGAAGCGCTCCATCTGGGCGCGGGCAAGATTGTGCGATGGATCGCTCTCCAGTCCCGGAAAGCGCAAGCCGCTGATCGCGCGATGGTTTTTCAGTCGTCGCGCTATCATTTCGGCGGAAGCGCACATGCGGTCGAAGCGCACGTCCAGCGTTTCGAGGCCGCGATGCACCAGCCATGCCTCGAACGGCCCGGGGATGGCGCCCGACGTCTCGCGCCAGTCGGTCACCCTCGAGATAATGTCCGCGTCGCGGCTGGCGACATGGCCGAACAGCACATCGGAATGGCCGTTTGGTGCCTTGGTGTCGGCGGCAATGACGATGTCTGCGCCGAGATCGAGCGGGCGCTGGCCGAAAGGCGTCATCGTCGTGTTGTCGACCACAAGCCCCGCACCCGCTTTGTGCACGGCTTCGGCGACGGCTGCGATGTCGCATATATCCAGTCCCGGGTTGGCGGGCGTTTCGACGAAGGCAAGCCGGTATCCGTCGAAGCCGCCGTCGAGGAAGCTCGACGTCGGCCGGACATCATAAGCGACGCCGAAGGACTTCAGGAAGCGCTCTGCCAGCGCTCTCGTCGTGTGATAGCCGTCGGACGGCAGCAGGATACGGTCGCCGGCTTTGAGCAGGCCTAAAAATACTGCCGAGATGGCAGCCATCCCCGAGGGAAAGGCGACGCATGGGGCGTCTTCCAGATGCGCCAGCATGTGCTCGACCGCATCCCAGGTTGGATTGCTGAAGCGGCCATATTGATCGAAGCCGGTGGCGTCGCCGGGCGCATGAAAGATGGCGGCCATCGTCAGGGGCAAGGGGATCGGGTCGCCCTTGGCCAGCCCGCCGCGGCGCAGATGGGGAAGTGCCGCGGCGCGTGACTTGGCTGTTTCGGACATGGTTTCAACCTCGTTACTGACCGGAAAAGGGATGCCGAGGCTATGCGCGGCAGCGATCCGCAGCAAGTCGGCTCCGGTTGGGCCACACGGCTCTAAACGCTTCGTTAGGCTTAATAGAGGATAAAGACGGGAGTGCCGTCAAAGCTGCTCTCCCCAGTCGTGGCAGGCGCGTTTTGAAAACTGTTCCCGTTGACGCCCATAACACCCCATGATATCCCATTCCGATACTCGAGCCTTCGTTCCGTGTCAGGGTGAAGCGTACGCCAATCGGGCAGCCGCGGCGGCTGCGCGTTTGCCTGCGTTCGCCCGTCACAACGAAGCGGGTTTTGGACGTCGACCGGGCCGGGGCGGCGCGGACAGGAAGATGCAGAGGGGTGCGGCGGCGCAAGCGGCCGTAACGCGTAATGGACCGGTTTCTGTCGAACGCGGTGAACAGGATCGATGCGAAGGGACGGGTGTCCGTGCCGGCGCATTTCCGTGCCGTTGTGCAGAAACGCGGCTATTCGGAACTTTATGCGCTACGCTGCCTGGATCGCCCGGCGATGGATGTCGGTGGGCTCGACCTGCTCGATCGCTACGAGCAGCGCATCGCCCAGGAAGACCCGTTCCTGCAGACGGCGGACGACATGTCGTTCTTCTGCCATGGCGATGGAACGTTTCTGAAGCTCGACCAGGACGGCCGTATCACGATGAGCGATTTCATTCGCGAGCATACCGGCATTTCAGCGGAAGTGGCCTTCGTTGGCCGCGGCAATTTCTTTCAGATCTGGGAGCCGGGACGGCTCAGCGCCTATGGGACGGAAGCACGCGCCCGGCTTTTGCAGCTTCGGCAGGGGACGAAGCCCGAGGAGCGGCCGGAATGATGGCGGGCGACGGCGATGAAGTTCATGCCGTTGGCGGACCAGCCCGTCACATTCCGGTCCTCCTTGCCGAAGTTCTGGAGGCGCTGGCGCCGACAAAAGGCGAGGTGATCGTCGACGGCACGTTCGGTGCCGGCGGCTACACGAAGGCCATTCTGGCAAGCGGAGCCTCGGTCGTCGCCATCGACCGCGATCCGGATGCGATCGCGGCGGGGCGGGCCCTTGAACAGCAGTCCGGCGGCAAGCTCAGGCTTGTCCAGGCACCGTTCTCGACGCTCGACGAACAGGTTGAAAGTGCCGATGGCGTCGTGCTCGACATCGGCATCTCCTCCATGCAGATCGACCAGCCGGAGCGCGGCTTTTCGTTCCGGGCCGATGGGCCGCTCGACATGCGCATGGCGCAGGCGGGCCTGAGCGCCGCCGACGTCGTGAACACCTTCAAGGTGGGCGATCTTGCCCGCATCTTCGGTTTTCTCGGCGAGGAACGCCATGCCGGGCGCATCGCCCGCATGATCGAGAGCCGTCGCGAAAAACGCCCCTTCCAGCGCACGCTCGATCTTGCCGATGCCATCGAGACGCATATCGGTCGCGCGCCAAAGGACAAGATCCATCCGGCCACCCGCGTTTTCCAGGCGCTGCGCATCTTCGTCAATGACGAACTCGGTGAACTGGCCAAGGCACTGTTTGCCGCAGAGCGCGTGCTGAAACCGGGCGGGCGGCTTGTCGTGGTGACCTTCCATTCCCTGGAGGACCGCATCGTCAAGCGCTTCATCGCCGACAGAGCCGATTCAGCGACCGGATCGCGGCACCTGCCCGAGGCGCAGGCGCGCACCGCCACCTTCACCAAGAAGGGCGGCGGCGTAACGCCTGGCGATGCCGAGATAACGGCAAATCCGCGGGCGCGCTCGGCAAGGCTGCGCGCTGCGATCCGTACAGAGGCGCCGGCGCGCGCCGGCGATTTTTCGATTTTCGGCCTGCCAAAACTGCCTGGCCCAAAGCTTCCCGGCGCCGATCGACCGGGAGAGAGGTGAGCACGTGTTTCGTACCAGCGACATAGTCCTGATCGCCGTGATGGTTTCGGCGGCCGCCCTGACCTACAAGACCAAGCGCGAGGCCGAGGAGCAACTGGCGGCAGTGCACAAGATCCAGGCGCAGATCCGTTATGAGGAGGACACGATCGACCTGCTCAAGGCGGACTGGAGCCTGCTTACCCAGCCGTCGCGCCTGCAGAAGCTCACCGAAATCTACAAATCGCAACTCGGACTCGAGCCGGTCAATGCGCGGCAGATCGTCGGGCTGGACGATCTGCCGGCGAAACCCGTCAATATCGAGGACCTTTCATCGCAGCGGCTGGGCGGCATGGCCGATATCGGCGGCAAGGATCCCGTGGTGACCGGAGGCGTCGTCCAATGATCACCGGATTTCCAATGGCTGCCAGATTTCCAAAGATTGGCAGGCTGCTGAAGCGCGGTTCGAAGCCCGGTGCAGGCGGATCAATCGTGGTCGAAGGTGCCCGCAAGGCGACCGGTGGCAAGGGCAGGACCCGCATCGTCATGACGATGGCAGTGTTCTTCGGCATCTATTCGACCATTGCCGGGCGGCTGGTCTATCTGGGTTTCCAGAATCCCGACCTGTCGGGCGGCCCGCAGAGCCGGGTGACGGCATCGCGACCCGACATCGTCGACCGTAACGGCGAAGTGCTGGCGACCGACATCAAGACCGCGTCGCTGTTTGCCGAACCGCGCCGCATCGTCGATGCCGACGAGGCGATCGAAAAGCTGTCGACGGTGCTTCCCGAGATCGACTACGAGCAGACATACAACAAGCTGAAGAGCGGCGCCGGGTTCGTCTGGCTGCAGCGGCAACTGACGCCGAAGCAGCAGGCCGACATCATGCAACTCGGCATCCCCGGATTCGGCTTTCGCACCGAAAAGCGCCGGTTCTATCCGGCCGGCGAAACCTCGTCCTACATTGTCGGCCTCACCAACATCGACAATCAGGGCATCTCCGGCATGGAGAAATACATCGACGAACAAGGCTTGAGCGACCTTCAGGCGTCGGGTCTGGCGGTGGCCAAGGATTTGAAGCCGGTGCAGCTCTCGATCGACCTGCGCGTCCAGCATATCGTGCGCGATGAGGTCGCCACCGGTATGGAAAAGTACCACGCGATCGCGGCGGGCGCCGTCGTGCTCAACGTCAAGACCGGCGAGGTGCTGGCGATGGCGTCGGTTCCGGATTTCGATCCGAACAACCCCTATAACGCGCAGGACAAGGACAGGCTCAACCGTATGTCGGCCGGCCTCTATGAAATGGGGTCGACCTTCAAGAGCTTCACCACCGCTATGGCGCTCGATTCCGGCAAGATAACGCTGCAAAGCCGCTTCGACGCGTCGCGCCCGATCAGGATCGGCCATCAAACCATCCATGATTTCCATGGCAAGGGCCGGGTACTGTCGGTGCCGGAAGTGTTCATCTACTCCTCCAATATCGGCTCTGCCAAGGAAGCCGAAGCGGTTGGCATCGACGGACACCGCGAATTCCTGCATCGCCTGGGAATCCTCGAGAAGATGCAGACCGAACTGCCGGAAGTGGCTCGGCCGACCGAGCCCAAGGTCTGGAAGCAGGTCAATTCGATCACCATCGCCTTCGGCCACGGTGTGTCGACGACGCCGCTGCAGACAGCGGTCGGCTGCGCCGCGCTGATGAATGGCGGCTATCTGATGGACCCGACCTTCCTGCCGCGCACGCAGGAGCAGGCGATGGCGGTGGCCAAGAAAGTGGTCAGCGACAAGACGGTCGAGGGCATGCGCTATCTCTATGCCCTCAATGCCGAAAAGGGATCCGGCCGCAATGCACGGGTGCCAGGATACCGGGTGGGCGGCAAGACGGGAACGGCGGAGAAGGTTGTCAACGGCCGTTACTCGAAGGAAAAGAATTTCAATGCCTTCGTTGCGGCTTTTCCGATGGACGATCCGCAATACATAGTGCTTACGATCGCCGACGAACCGAAGCCGGAAAAGCCCGGCATGGGTGGTACGGCCGCCTCGAACGCGGGCATCATGGCTGCAAACATCATCCGACGTGCGGCTTCCATGCTTGGCGTGAAGCCAGATTTCAGCCATGAAAATGGTGCAACGCTGGTTTCCTATCAGTGATTCTTGGGGCGCGCCGGCAACTGCGCGCTATTTTGTTGCGATGAACGGGGTTCGATGAAGCTGAAAAATCTAGCCGGTATCCTGCCTGTCGAGGGGACAGCTTCCTTCGACATGGAGGTTACAGGGATTTCGTCGGATTCCCGCCAGGTAACACGGGGCGTCGTCTTTTTCGCGCTCACCGGCTCCAAGGCGGATGGCGCAGCCTACGCAGCCGATGCCGCAAGCCGCGGCGCTGCAGCGATCGTGGTCGGCAAAGGCAGTGCGGTCGCCGGGCTGCCAGTCCCGGTTCTTGTCGTAGACGATCCGCGCCTTGCACTGGCGCTGAGTGCTGCACGTTTTTTCGGCATGCAACCGCAAACCATGGTCGCGGTGACCGGAACCAGCGGCAAGACCTCGGTCGCCGCATTCACCCGGCAGATATGGGAGCAGGCGGGTTTTGCCGCCGCCTCGATCGGCACGACCGGCGTGGTGGCGCCGGGCCGCAACGAATATGGCTCGCTGACCACGCCGGATCCGGTGGCACTGCACAGGCTGCTCAAGGAGCTGGCGGAGGCCGGCGTCACCCACGCCTCGATGGAAGCGTCCAGCCATGGCCTCGACCAGCGCCGGCTCGACGGCGTCAAGCTCGCGGCCGGCGGCTTCACCAATCTCGGCCGCGACCATATGGACTATCATCCGACGGTCGAGGAGTATCATCGCGCCAAATTGCGTCTGTTCGACGCGCTGCTGCCGAAGGGCGCGCCGGCGGTCATCTTTGCCGACGACCCGTGGTCGGAGCCGACGATCAAGGCGGCGCGGGCAGCGGGACTGAACGTGCTGACGGTCGGCCGCCACGGCGATTTCCTGCGGCTGAAGCGGGTCGAGCACGAGCGCCACCGCCAGCGCGCCGAGGTCGAAGCGGACGGCGTTCTCCACGAAGTCGACTTGCCGCTGGCCGGCGACTTCCAGATTGCAAATGCGCTGGTGTCGGCCGGACTCGCCATTTCGACTGGAACATCTGTTGCCAAAGCGTTGATGGCGCTGGAGAAATTGAAGGGCGCGCCGGGACGGCTCGACCTTGTCGGGACGGCCGCCAACGGCGCGCCGGTCTATGTCGACTACGCGCACAAGCCGGATGCGCTGGAAAACGTGCTGGCTTCGGTGCGCCCCTTTACCACCGGCCGCGTCATCGTCGTATTCGGTTGCGGCGGCGACCGGGACCGAGGCAAGCGGCCGATCATGGGCGAGATCGCCACAAGACTGGCCGACGTGGTCATCGTCACCGACGACAATCCCCGCTCGGAAGTACCCGAGACGATCCGCGCCGCGATCCTGGAAGCCGCACCTGGCGCCATCGAGATCGGCGACCGGCGCAAGGCCATCCACGAGGCGGTCGGGATGCTTCACGCTGGCGACACGCTGATCGTGGCCGGCAAGGGCCATGAGGAAGGCCAGACCATCGGCACCGAGACGCTGCATTTTTCCGATCATGAGGAAGTTCGCTCGGCGCTGCGGGAGCAAGCGGCGTGAGCTATCTGTGGACCTCCGAGGCGCTGGTTGCCGCCATGGATGGCCGGCCGCTCGGTCCGATGCCTGAAGCCATCGCCGGCATTTCCATCGACAGCCGCAGCCTGCAGCCGGGAGACGCTTTCTTCGCCATCAAGGGCGAGGCCATGGACGGCCATGATTTCGTCACCGCCGCTATCAAGGCGGGCGCCGGCGTGCTGGTCGTCGCCGAGGGCAAGCTGCCGTCGCTGGGGCGGCTGACGGCACCGATGATCGTCGTGGAGGACGTGCTTGTCGCTCTGGAAAAGCTCGGCGTTGCGGCGCGCGCACGCTCAAAGGCCAGGGTCATTGCCGTGACCGGATCGGCGGGCAAGACCACCACCAAGGAAGCGCTACGCCACGCTCTCTCCGCGGTCGGTACGGTGCATGCATCGGCCCAGTCGTTCAACAATCACTGGGGCGTGCCGCTGACGCTGGCGCGCATGCCGCAGGATTGCGACTATGCCGTCTTCGAGATCGGCATGAACCATCCCGACGAGATCCGGCCGCTGGTCAAGATGGTCCGGCCGCATGTCGCCATCGTCACGTTGATCGCGGCCGCTCACCTCGGCTTCTTCCGCAACCTGGACGAGATCGCCAAGGCCAAGGCAGAGGTTTTCGAGGGATTGGAGCCCGGTGGCGCCGCCCTTCTCAACCGCGACGATGCGCGCTGGAAGCTGCTGGAGAAGATGGCCAAAGAGGCCGGCGTCGAGCATGTCTACGGGTTCGGCGAGAATGCCCGGGCGACCTTCAAACTGATCAAATGCGAGCTCAATGCCGATCACTCGGTCATCACCGCCAAGATTGGCGGGCACGAGATTGTCGCCAGGATCGGCGCGCCGGGCCGCCATATGGTGCAGAACGTGCTCGCGGTGCTTGGTGCCGCGCATCTGGTCGGTGCCGACGTTAACAGGGTTGCGCAGGCGCTGGCCGATCTTTCGCCCGAACGCGGACGCGGCAAGCGCTATGTGTTGCGTCACCCCAACGGGCCGATCACACTGATCGACGAGAGCTACAACGCCAATCCGGCGTCGATGAGCGCTGCAATGGCACTGCTCAACACGACGCCGGTGTCGGGCGAGGGCAGGCGCATTGCCGTGCTCGGCGATATGCTCGAGCTCGGCAGCCATTCGGCGAAATTGCATGCCGCGCTTGCCGGTCTGATCGTCGGCACCGACACGCGCACGGTCTTTCTCGGCGGCCCGGAAATGCGGGCGCTGGCCGACGTTTTGCCCGACGAGATCAAGACGGAATACCGCGCCGGTGCGGAAGATCTGAAACCGGTTCTTCTATCGGAATTGAAGCCCGGCGACGTGGTCATGATCAAATCGTCGAAGGGCATAGGCTTTTCAAAGCTGGTCGAGGCGTTGCTCGGCAAGTTTCCGGCGGAAGCCACAACCAGCAGACAGACCTAGGATCGGTCCGGGGGACGCAAGCGCATGCTAACACTGCTCGTCGAATTTGCGGACAAGATCTCGGTCTTCAACGTCTTCCGCTACATAACATTCCGCACCGGCGGAGCGCTGATCACAGCGGCGCTGATCGTGTTCATCTTCGGACCGACCATCATCAATTCGCTGCGGCTGCGGCAAGGCAAGGGCCAGCCGATCCGTGCCGACGGGCCGCAGACGCATTTCAAGAAGGCGGGAACGCCGACAATGGGCGGACTGATGATCCTGTCCGGCATCGTCGGTTCGTCGCTGCTGTGGGCGAACCTGTCGAGCATCTACGTCTGGGTGGTCCTGCTGGTGACGCTGGGATTCGGCTCGATCGGCTTTTACGACGATTATCTCAAAGTAACCAAGCAATCGCATCTCGGCTTTTCCGGCAAGGCGCGGCTGGGGCTCGAATTCGTTATCGCCGGCATCGCCGCCTGGGTGATCATGCATAACGGCCAGGCGCCGTTCTCGTCATCGCTGACATTCCCTTTCGCCAAGGAGTTTCTCGTCAATCTCGGCTGGTTCTTCATCCCGTTCTCGTGCTTCGTCATCGTCGGCGCCGGCAATGCGGTGAACCTGACCGACGGTCTCGACGGGCTGGCGATCGTGCCGATCATGATCGCGGCCGCATCCTTCGGCGTCATCGCCTATCTCTCTGGCAACGCGGTGTTCGCCGAATATCTGCAGATCCATTTCGTGCCCGGCACCGGCGAACTTGCGGTGGTCCTTGGAGCGGTGATCGGCGCCGGTCTCGGCTTCCTCTGGTTCAATGCGCCGCCGGCGGCGATCTTCATGGGCGACACCGGCTCGCTGGCGCTGGGTGGGCTGATCGGCACGGTCGCGGTGGCGACCAAGCACGAGATCGTGCTGGTCATCGTCGGCGGTCTGTTCGTCGTCGAGATATTCTCGGTCATCATCCAGGTCGGCTACTTCAAGATGACCGGCAAGCGCGTCTTCCTGATGGCGCCGATCCACCATCATTTCGAAAAGCTCGGCTGGACCGAAAGCCAGGTGGTGATCCGCTTCTGGATCATCGCCGTCATCCTGGCGCTGGTCGGCCTGTCGACCCTGAAGCTCAGATAGGAGGCCGCTTGATCCCCGCCGCATCCTTTTCAGGCAAGCGCGTTTCGCTCTTCGGGCTCGGTGGCTCGGGGATTGCCACGGCGCGCGCGCTGATCGAGGGCGGCGCGGATGTGCTGGCCTGGGACGACAATCCCGACAGCGTCGCCAAGGCCGGCGCGGTCGGCATCACGACAGCGGACCTGCGCGGTGCGGACTGGGCGAGGTTTTCCGCCTTCGTGCTGTCGCCCGGCGTGCCGCTGACGCATCCCAAGCCACACTGGACCGTCGAGTTGGCGCGGGGCTCAGGCGTGGAGATCATCGGCGACATCGAGCTTTTCTGCCGCGAGCGGATGCTGCTGGCACCGGCAGCACCTTTCATTGCCATTACCGGCACCAACGGCAAGTCGACGACCACGGCACTGACGGCGCACATCCTAAAATCGGCTGGGCGCGACACGCAGATGGGCGGGAATATCGGCCGCGCAGTGATGACGCTCGATCCGCCGCAGCCTGAACGGCATTATGTGGTTGAGTGCTCTTCCTACCAGATCGATCTTGCCCCTTCGATCAACCCGACGGCCGGTGTGCTGCTCAACCTGACGCCGGACCATCTCGACCGCCATGGCACGATGCAACACTACGCCTCGATCAAGGAGCGGCTGGTGGCCGGCAGCGAGACGGCAATCATCGGTGTCGACGATTCCTGGTGCGCCCAGATCGCCGATCGGCTGGAGCGGGCCGGCCGGCAGGTCATCCGCATCTCCAAGCGGCTGCCGCTGACCGACGGCTATTTCGCTGACGGCACCAACTTAATGGAAGCCGTGCACGGCCGCTACAGCCGTGTCGCCTTCCTCGAAGGCATCGGCTCGTTGCGCGGCCAGCACAATGCGCAGAACGCGCTGGCCGCCGCCGCCGCCTGCCTCACGGTCGGGCTCGAGCTCGGCGAGATCCAATCCGGACTGGAGAGTTTCCCTGGGCTGGCGCACCGCATGGAGCAGGTCGGCCGCAAAGGGCATGTGCTGTTCGTCAACGATTCCAAGGCGACCAATGCCGATGCCGCTGCACCGGCGCTGTCGAGCTTTGCGCGTATCTACTGGATTGCCGGCGGCCTGCCGAAAGAGGGCGGCATCGAGCCATTACGCGGCTTCTTCCCGCGCATCGCCAAGGCCTATCTGATCGGCGAAGCCGCACCGGCCTTTTCGGCGACGCTGGGCGAAGCGGTGCGCTACGAGATATCAGGCACGTTGGCGGCGGCAGTCGAACACGCCGCCCGCGATGCGGCCAGGGATAGTAGCGGCGAGGCAGTGGTGCTGCTGTCGCCGGCATGCGCCAGTTTCGACCAGTTCAAGAATTTCGAAGTCCGCGGCGAGGCGTTCAGGCAAGCCGCAACCGCCATTGATGGCGTGAAGCCCATCGGAGGGACACGATAATGCAAAGCCGTCTCGACAAAAGCCCTGTGGCGACCTGGTGGTGGACGATCGATCGGTGGTTCCTGGCGGCGTTCCTGTCGCTGATGGGGCTCGGCATCGTTTTGTCTTTCGCCGCAAGCCCGGCGGTGGCCGAGCGCATCGGGCTAGACAGTTTCCACTTCGCGACGCGCCAGATTATCTTCACCATTCCGGCACTTGGGGTGATGCTGGCCGTCTCGTTCCTTGAATCCAGGCAGATCCGGCGCATGGCGCTGGTCATGCTGTGCATCATGCTGTTTTTGATGGTGGCCGTGCTCTATATCGGCGTCGAGGTGAAGGGCGCGCGGCGTTGGGTGTCGCTTGCCGGCCTCTCGATCCAGCCGTCCGAGTTCCTGAAACCGGCCTTCGTCATCATCTGCGCCTGGCTGTTCGCCGAGCACAAGCGCCAGCCGGACATTCCGGGCAATTTGTTCGCCATGTTGCTGCTTGCGCTGGTCATCTCGCTGCTGGTGGCGCAGCCTGACCTTGGGCAGACCATGCTGGTGCTCGGCACCTGGGGGGTGATGTTCTTCATGGCCGGGTTGCCGTGGCTGTGGATCGTCGCGCTGGGTGCTGCCGGCGTCGGCGGCGTGTTCGCTGCCTATGCGGTGTTCCCGCACGTTGCCGGCCGCATCGACCGCTTCATGACCGGCGAGGGCGACACGTTCCAGGTCGACATGGGCCGCGAGGCGCTGATCAATGGCGGCTGGTTCGGCGTCGGGCCGGGCGAGGGTACTGTCAAGCGGGTCATCCCCGACAGCCACGCCGACTTCGTCTTCTCCGTCGCCGGCGAGGAATTCGGGCTGATCATGTGTTTCTTCATCATGTCCATCTTCGGTTTCATCGTGCTGCGCGGTCTCAACACGGCGCTCAGGGAGCAGGACGATTTCACCCGCTACGCGGTTGGCGGCCTGGTCACGGTCTTCGGCCTGCAGTCGGTCATCAACATGGCCGTCAATCTGCAGCTGATGCCGGCCAAGGGCATGACGCTGCCGTTCATCTCCTACGGCGGCTCCTCGCAGATCGCGATCGCCATCTCGATGGGCATGGTGCTGGCGCTGACGCGCAAGCGCCCGGAAAAGCGCAAGCAGCTGGGCTTCATGCCGTCGCCGCGTGCGATGCCGGCGGAGTGAGATGGCGAAGGGGGTCATCCTTCTGGCGGCAGGCGGAACCGGCGGACATCTGTTCCCGGCCGAGGCGCTGGCGCACGAACTGACCGGGCGCGGCTGGGCGGTGCACCTGGCGACGGACGAACGCGCCGAGCGCTTTGCCGGGCAGTTCCCGGCGGCCGCCATCCATCCGATCCAGTCGGCGACGATGGGGTCGAAAAATCCTTTTGCCGTGCTCGCCGCATTTTGGAAAATCTGGCGCGGGGTGCGGCAGGCATCGGCCGTCATCGCCAGCGTCAAGCCCGCCATCGTGGTCGGCTTCGGCGGCTATCCGACGCTGCCGCCGCTCTATGCCGCGACCCGGCGCAAGGTGCCGACGCTGATCCACGAGCAGAACGCTGTGATGGGCCGTGCCAACCGGGCGCTCGCCGGCCGCGTCGACGCTATTGCCGGTGGTTTCCTACCGGAAGACACAAGTGCTACAGGCGTCAAGACGGTGACCACCGGCAATCCGGTCAGGCCGCAAGTGCTGGAAGCGGCGAAGACGCCTTATGCCGCATCGGCCGGTGAAGAGCCGTTCCGATTTCTGGTGTTTGGCGGCAGCCAAGGCGCGCAGTTCTTTTCCGATGCGGTGCCGGCGGCGATCGCCCGGCTTTCCGATGCACAGCGCAGGCGGCTGGCGATCACCCAGCAGGCGCGCGCCGACGATGTGGCGCGGGTGAAAGCGGCCTATGCCACGCTTGACATCGAGGCCGAGGTGTCGCCCTTCTTCACCGACATGGCGGCGCGGCTGGCGGCGGCGCATCTGGTGATGTCGCGCTCCGGCGCATCGACCGTATCGGAAATCGCGGTGATCGGCCGGCCGGCGCTGCTGGTGCCTTATCCGCACGCGCTCGACCACGACCAGGCGGCGAATGCGGCGGCCCTTGCGGCAGCGGGCGGCGCCGAGGTGCATCCGCAATCCACGCTTTCGGCGGAGCGGATCGCCGTGCTTGTCGGCGGGCTGATGGATGATCCAGGCAAGGCGGCGACAATGGCCGCGGCGGCGAAATCGTCCGGAAAACCGGATGCCGCGCGGTTGCTCGCCGATCTGACAGAGGCTATTGCGTCCAGGAAATCCGTTTCGGAATTCAGGAAGGAGACGCACGCATGAAGATGCCACAGACGATCGGCCTCGTGCATTTCATCGGCATTGGCGGCATCGGCATGAGCGGCATCGCCGAGGTGCTGCACAATCTCGGCTACAAGGTGCAGGGATCCGATCAGGCCGACAGCGCCAATGTGCAGCGGCTGCGCGACAAAGGCATCGAATGCTTCGTCGGCCATCAGGCCGAAAACCTCGGCGAGGCCGAAGTGGTCGTCGTCTCCACCGCAATCAAGAAATCCAATCCGGAGCTGAAGGCGGCGAGAGAGAAGTTGCTGCCGATCGTGCGGCGCGCCGAAATGCTGGCCGAACTGATGCGCTTCCGGCAAGCGGTGGCGATCGGCGGCACGCATGGCAAGACGACGACGACTTCGATGGTGGCGACGCTACTCGAAGCCGGCGGGCTCGACCCGACGGTAATCAATGGCGGCATCATCAATGCCTATGGCACCAATGCCCGCATGGGAGACGGCGAATGGATGGTGGTCGAGGCCGACGAGAGCGACGGCACCTTCCTCAAGCTGCCGGCCGAGATTGCCGTCGTCACCAATATCGACCCCGAGCACCTCGACCATTACGGCTCCTTCGACAAAGTGCGCGAAGCGTTTCGTCAGTTCGTCGAGAATGTGCCGTTCTACGGCTTCGGTGTGATGTGCACCGACCATCCCGAGGTGCAGGCGCTGGTCGGCCGCATCGAGGACCGGCGCGTCATCACCTATGGCGAAAATGCGCAGGCCGACGTGCGCTTCACCAATCACCGCATGGACGGCCCGACCTCGGAATTCGACGTGGTGATCCGCGACCGCAAGACGCACGGCCAGATAACGATATCAGGCCTGCGGCTGCCTATGCCCGGGCGCCACAATGTTTCCAATGCGACGGCGGCGATTGCCGTCGCGCATGAGCTCGGCCTTTCGGCTGAGGCAATCAAGAAGGGCCTGTCGTCCTTCGCCGGCGTCAAGCGCCGTTTCACCCATACCGGTTCGTGGAACGGTGTCGATGTGTTCGACGATTACGGCCATCATCCGGTCGAGATCACGGCGGTACTAAAGGCTGCGCGCAGCGCTACCAAGGGTCGCATCATCGCCGTTACCCAACCGCATCGCTTCACCCGGCTGCGCGATCTGTTCGACGAGTTTTCCGTCTGCTTCAACGATGCCGATACGGTAATGGTGGCGCCCGTCTATGCGGCCGGCGAGGAGCCGATCGACGGCGTTACGTCCGACGCACTGGTGTCGCGCATCCGCTCCGGCGGCCATCGCGACGCACGCTACATCGAAGGTCCGGCGGCGATTGCGCCGATTGTGCGCGAGGTGGCGAAGCCGGGCGATTTCGTCGTCTTCCTCGGCGCCGGCAACATCACGCAATGGGCCTATGCGCTGCCCAGGGAACTCGGTGGGACCATCTCATGATGCGCGGCCAGGCGTTGATCGAGAAGCTCGGCGACCGGCTTGCCGGACTGCGCGGCCGCATCATGCCCAATGCCGAGATGGACAAGATCACCTGGTTTCGAGCCGGCGGGCTGGCGGACGCATTGTTCCAGCCGGCCGACGAGGACGATCTTGCCACGTTCCTGAAGGCGGTGCCGGAGGAAATTCCGCTGACCATCGTCGGCGTCGGCTCGAACCTGCTTGTCCGTGACGGCGGCATTGCGGGCTTTGTCATCCGGCTTTCGGCCAAGGGTTTTGCCGAGACCGAAGTGATTGCGCCGACCACGATCAAGGCGGGCGCCGCGACACCCGACAAGCGCCTTGCGGCCGTTGCCTACGAGGCCGGCATCGGTGGCTTTCATTTCTACCACGGCATTCCCGGCGCCATTGGCGGAGCGCTGAGGATGAACGCCGGCGCCAATGGCGTTGAGACGCGCGAGCGCGTGGTCGAGGTGCGGGCACTCGACCGCAAGGGCAATGTTCATACGCTGAGCAATGCCGATATGGGCTATGCCTATCGCCATTCAGCGGCGCCGTCCGGGCTGATCTTCACGTCGGCGCTGCTCGAAGGCATTCCCGAGGACAAGGCGGCGATCAAGGCCGCGATGGATGCTGTCCAGAACCATCGCGAGACCGTGCAGCCGATCCGCGAAAAGACCGGTGGCTCTACCTTCAAGAATCCTGAGGGCACCTCGGCCTGGAAGGAGATCGACAAGGCCGGCTGCCGCGGCCTGATGGTCGGCGGGGCGCAGATGTCGCCGATGCATTGCAACTTCATGATCAACACCGGAACCGCCACGGGCTACGAGCTTGAATATCTCGGTGAGACGGTGCGTGCGCGCGTGCTCGAAAGATCAGGCATCCGGCTGCAGTGGGAGATCAAGCGCATCGGTAATTTTCGGCCGGGCCATGCCGTCCAGGAATTTCTCGGACAGTTGCTTTAGGCAAGCTGACCGCCGTTGCCTTTTGGACTCATGAATTCACATTTTGCTGCCGTTTTTGCGGAAAGTGAATCCATCGGAATCGTAAGCACTTGCCAGCGAATCAACTCTCTGATTCTCTGCCCTGAAGCGTTTCCTGATTTGAGTCGTTTCGACGCGTTACTCGCGTTTCCGTCTGGGGGGCAACCTGCCGGGAGACTCGGACTCAATGTTGCGGAAACACGGGAGCGAAGTTGCTCGGGCGCATTTGAGTGCGCGCGATGCTTTTCGGGGCATGCACGATGGTGCAGGCCTGCTGTGAGAGGAAATGACGGGGAATGACAAGCAAGCATGTGGCCGTCCTTCTGGGGGGATTCTCGTCCGAGCGGCCCGTGTCCCTGTCGTCGGGTAAGGCCTGCGCCGATGCGCTCGAGGGAGAGGGCTACCAGGTCACCCGCGTCGACGTCTCGCGCGATATCGGCTCGGTGCTCAGCGCGCTCAAGCCCGACGTCGTCTTCAACGCACTGCACGGCCCCTTCGGCGAGGACGGCACCATCCAGGGCATCCTCGAGTACCTCGCCATTCCGTACACCCATTCCGGCGTGCTTGCCTCGGCGCTCGCGATGAACAAGGAACAGGCCAAGAAGGTCGCCAAGGCGGGAGGCATTCCGGTGGCGGAATCGAAGGTGGCCAATCGCTTCGCCATCCAGAACAAGCACCCGATGAAGCCGCCCTATGTCGTCAAGCCGGTCAACGAAGGGTCGAGCTTCGGTGTCGTCATCGTCCATGAAGGCCAGTCGCATCCGCCGCAGATCATCGGCTCGTCCGAGTGGAGATATGGCGATACGGTGATGGTCGAGCGTTATGTGCACGGGCGGGAATTGACCTGCGCGGTGATGGGCGATGTGGCGCTCGGTGTCTGCGAGATCATCCCGACCGGCCATTCCTTCTACGACTATGATTCAAAATACGTCGCGGGCGGATCAAAACACGAATGCCCGGCAAAACTTTCACCGAATATTTACCAAAAAATACAGACACTGACGCTCAAGGCTCACCAAGCTATCGGCTGTCGGGGCGTTTCCCGGTCGGACTTCCGTTATGACGATCGTCACTCCGAAAACGGCGAAATTGTCTGGCTCGAGGTCAACACCCAGCCGGGCATGACGCCGACGTCTTTGGTGCCGGAAATCGCCGCGCAAGCGGGACACTCGTTCGGCGATTTGTTGAGTTGGATGGTGGAGGACGCTTCGTGTCTGCGTTGAAGTGGGGACAGGGCAAGGGGAAGGGCGCGGCCGGGCCGGCGCTGTTCGGCATGCCGTTGTCGTTCGACCATTTCGTGCTGCCGCGCCTGCTCCGCCGGCCGGTGCGTGTGCTGGCGCGCCTCGGCGAAGGCGACTTCGAAGCGCCGCCCTATTGCGCTGCCATGCTGTCGGCGGCACTGCTTGTTTCGAGCAGTGCCTATGGCGCCTATCTCGGCGGATATTCCGACGCCATCGTCCAGAGTGTCACCGCCCGCACCGGCTTTGCCGTCGACCAGGTCAAGGTCGTCGGCAACCGCGAAACGTCCGAGATCGATATTCTCGACAGGCTGGAACTCGACGGCTGGACCTCGCTGATCGGCTTCGATGCCGAAGCGGCGCGCGAACGCATCACCACGCTACCCTGGGTCGAAGCCGCGGCAGTGCGCAAGGTCTACCCGCATACGCTGGAAGTGCGCGTCGAGGAGCGCGAGCCGTTCGCGTTGTGGCAGCAAGGCAGCGCGCTTTCGGTCATCGAGAAATCCGGCACCGTCATTGCGCCGTTCTCCGGCGGCAAGCAGATATTGCTCCCGCTGATCATCGGCACCGGCGCGCCGGCCACAGCGCCGGATTTCCTGGCCAAGATCAAGAATTATCCGGAGCTCGCCGCGCGGATCAAGGGCTACATCCGCATCGGCGAACGGCGCTGGGATCTCAAGCTTGAAAACGGCATCACGATCAAGCTTCCCGAAGACGGTGAGGATCAGGCGATTGCCGACCTGGTCAGGATGGATCACGAGAACGGGCTTTTGACGCGCGACATCGCCGCCGTCGACATGCGCCTTTCCGATCGTCTGGTCGTCCAGTTGACGCCGGAAGCGGCGACACAGCGCCAAGCCGCGCTCGACGAAAAGCCCAAGATGCTGAAGCCCAAGCCGGAGACGAAGATATGAGCTGGCTTGGCGGCAATAGCGATGCCTCGTCGCGCCGGTCCGGCATCCTGACGGTGCTGGATGTCGGGTCCAGCAAGGTCTGCTGCGTGGTGGCCAAACTCAAGCCGCGCGAGGATGGCAAGCTGCTGCGCGGACGCTCGCATCGCGTCCAGGTGATCGGCATCGGCCACCAGAAATCGCAAGGCGTGAAATCCGGCGTCGTCATCGATCTCGACCGTGCCGAGCACGCCATCCGTCTTGCCGTCGACGCCGCCGAACGCATGGCGGGACTGACGGTCGATTCGCTGATCGTCAACATGACTGCCGGCCGGCTGAAGAGCGAGGCTTTTTCGGCCACCATCAATCTCGGCGGCCATGAGGCCGACGAGGCTGACATCAAGCGCGTGCTTGCCGCCGGCGCCAAGCAGGCGTTGCGGGCCGAGCGCGAGGTGATCCATTCGCTTCCCGTAGCCTTTTCGCTGGATGCCGAGCGCGGTGTTCGCGATCCGCGCGGCATGGTTGGCGACCAGCTTGGCGTCGACATGCACGTGCTGACAGGCGACGCAGCGCCCTTGCGCAATCTGGAGCTCTGCATCAACCGCTCGCATCTGTCGGTTGAACGCATGGTGGCGACGCCCTATGCCAGCGGGCTTGCTGCGCTGGTCGACGACGAGCTCGAAATGGGCGCAGCCTGCATCGACATGGGCGGCGGCACGACGACGATCTCGGTGTTTTCGGAAGGCAAGTTCGTCCATGGCGATGCCATCGCGATCGGCGGCAACCACGTCACGCTGGATATGGCCAAGGGCCTGTCGACCTCGCTCGATGCCGCCGAAAGGCTGAAAGTGATGCATGGCTCGGCGCTGCCTGGCAGTGCCGACGACCGCGACCTGGTTTCCATCCATCCGATCGGCGAGGACGGCGAGGTGCCGTTGCAGATACCGCGCTCGGTGATGACGCGCATCATCCGCGCCCGCATCGACGAGACGCTGGAATTGTTGCGCGACCGGCTGAACAAATCCGGCTACGGCAACGCCGTCGGCAAGCGTGTGGTGCTGACCGGCGGTGCCAGCCAGCTTGCCGGCCTGCCAGAAGCAGCACGCCGCATTCTCGGCCGCAATGTGCGCATCGGACGCCCGCTTGGCGTGGCAGGCTTGCCCGAGGCGGCCAAGGGGCCGGCTTTCTCGACCCCGGTCGGACTTCTGATCTATCCACAGATGGCGAGCTTCGAGAGCCGGCCGGCGAAGGGAATTTCCGGTCTTCGGATGACCGGAACAGGCGGAAAACTGCATCGAATGAGTCAGTGGTTGAGAGACAGTTTTTAATTTTGACGGGGACAGCCCCATAGGCGGCCGCGGCGGCGAAGCGGCGGGAAAGGCAAAGGACGGAGACAATGACCATCAATCTGCAGAAGCCGGACATCACCGAGCTCAAGCCGCGCATCACCGTGTTCGGTGTCGGCGGCGGCGGCGGCAATGCCGTCAACAACATGATCACCGCCGGCTTGCGCGGCGTCGAGTTCGTGGTGGCCAACACCGACGCGCAGGCACTGACGATGTCGAAGGCCGAGCGGCTGATCCAGCTCGGCGCGCATGTCACCGAAGGTCTCGGCGCCGGATCGCAGCCTGAAGTCGGGCGCGCGGCGGCGGAGGAATGCATCGACGAGATCATCGATCATCTCTCCAACACGCATATGTGCTTCGTCACTGCCGGCATGGGCGGCGGCACCGGCACCGGGGCGGCTCCCGTCGTTGCCCGCGCTGCCCGCGAAAAGGGTATCCTCACCGTCGGCGTCGTCACCAAGCCGTTCCACTTCGAAGGCCAGCGCCGCATGAAGACGGCCGACATGGGTATCGAGGAACTGCAGAAATGCGTCGATACCCTGATCGTCATTCCCAACCAGAACCTGTTCCGGCTGGCCAATGACAAGACCACCTTCGCCGATGCCTTCGCGATGGCCGACCAGGTGCTCTATTCGGGCGTTGCCTGCATTACCGACCTGATGGTCAAGGAAGGCCTGATCAATCTCGACTTCGCCGACGTCCGCTCGGTCATGCGCGAAATGGGCAAGGCGATGATGGGAACCGGCGAGGCTTCGGGCGAGGGCCGCGCAATGGCCGCGGCGGAAGCCGCCATCGCCAACCCGCTGCTCGACGAGACCTCGATGAAGGGCGCCAAGGGCCTGCTGATCTCGATCACCGGCGGCCGTGACCTGACCCTGTTCGAAGTCGATGAGGCGGCAACCCGCATTCGCGAAGAGGTCGACCAGGACGCCAACATCATTCTGGGCGCCACCTTCGACGAGGAACTCGAAGGCGTCATCCGCGTGTCGGTGGTCGCCACCGGCATCGACAAATCGGCGGCCGAAATCGCTGCCGCGCCGATCGCCATCCGCGCGGCTCCGCCGAAGCCGGTCAGCCGCCCGGCGGCCCAGGTCACGGAAATGCGCCCGGCGCCTGTCCAGCAACCAATCTATGAACCACGTGCTGCCGACCCGGTCGCCGAGGCCATTCAGCTCGCCGAAGCGAATGCGGCAGCGATGGCGCAGGCCCGCCCGGCACCGGTCGCGCATGCGGAAGACTTCCGTCCGCAGAGCAAGATTTTCCAGGCGCCTCCCGCTCAACCGCAGCCAATGATGCAGCCAGCGGTTCAGCAAGCGATGCAGCCCGCTCCGCATCGTGAAATGCCGCAGCCGGTTGCCGCGGCACCCCAGCGCATGCCGCGGGTCGAGGATTTCCCGCCGCAGGTGAAGGCCGAAGTGGAGGCCAAGGCGCGCCCGGCCGACCACGAAAACAGCGGCCCGATGGGCTTGCTCAAGCGCCTGACCAACGGCTTGACCCGCCGCGAAGAGGAGCCTGCAAGGCTGCAGCCGGCGCAGCCGCGCGAACCGAAACTGCGCCAGGCGCCGGCGGAAGTGCGCCGCCTTGCCAGCCAGGATCCGCAGCTTTACGCGCCGCGCCGCGGCCAGCTGGACGAGCAGGGCCGACTGACGCCGCAGAGCCGGGCTGTCCAGGAAGACGATCAGTTGGAGATTCCCGCCTTCCTGCGCCGACAGGCCAATTGATCTGTTAACGGTTCGTAACAGTTATTAACAGGCGAGCAGGAAACTGTTCGCCTGTTAACCTTAAAGTGATTGTAAAACAAGGACTTATGGGGCAATCCCGCGCTGGACCGCAGTTACAAAGAGTAAGAAACCGTGATTTGGAGTCTCCCCGCGGGACCATTATCTTCGCCACCGACCAAAGTCGGTTTGCTGGGAGTCTCGGGGAAGTGGCCCTGCCTGCCGATCAATCAAGAACCGCGCCCTCAGGGCAGAAGCGGACCTAGGCAGCATGGGCTATGGGGATTGTTTTGCACGACTATCAGACGACACTTAAATCGCGTGCGACGCTGACCGGCATCGGCGTTCACAGTGGCAATCCGGTCACCGTCCATTTCCTGCCGGCGGACGCCGATACGGGTGTCGTCTTCCAGCTTTCGAATGCAAGCGGAAGCCACGAATTTCGCGCGCTCGTTTCCGAGGTCGGTGCCACCGACCTCTGCACCATGCTCGGCGATCCGCAGGGCGAGCACATTGCCACGGTCGAGCATCTGATGGCGACGCTTTTCGGGCTTGGGATCGACAATCTCGTCATCGAAATCGACGGCCATGAGGTGCCTATCCTCGACGGTAGCGCAGTGATGTTCATCGAGGCCATTGACCAGGCAGGCGTCGAAACGCTGCCGGTCAAGCGTCGCTACATCAGGGTGGTCAAGCCGGTTCGCATCGAGAACGGCGCCTGCTGGGCGGAGTTCCGACCCTATGACGGCACGCGCTTCGAGATCGAGATCGATTTCGAAAGCCCGGCGATCGGGCGCCAGCTTTTTGCATCCGACATGAACGCCGACATTTTCCGGCGTGACGTCGCGCGGGCCCGCACTTTCGGTTTCATGAAGGACGTCGAGCGGCTGTGGGCGGCCGGCTATGCGCTCGGCTCCTCGTTGGAAAACTCCCTGGTGATCGGCGACGACAACCGCGTGATCAATATGGGAGGCCTGCGCTATCCCAACGAGTTCGCGCGCCACAAGACGATGGATGCGATGGGCGACCTGGCGCTCGCCGGTGCCCGGTTCATCGGCTGCTTCCGCTCCTATCGTGGCGGCCACAGGCTGAACGCAGCTGCGCTGCGCCGTCTCTTGTCCGACCGTTCGGCTTTCGAGATCGTTGAGACGACGCGCCGCGAGCGCGGGCGTACCGCGGAGATGAGCGCCGTCAACGCACCCCTCTATGCGCCCTGGATGATCTGATTCTTAAGGTCTTGCGGCTCCCGTTGCGGTCAAGCTGTGTTGCATGGATGCATCACCGGCCTGCCAAATTACACAGCTTTCCAGGTAGCGCCAAAGCGCCACAAAAATGTGCGATTGGCCGGGGATAGCGTTGCCGGGCAAGGCAATTATGGTTTATGGCTGCTGCCGTCGACTGAAATGACGCCGAAAGGGCGGAATCCAAACATGTTTTTCAAGCGAGTTGGTCAATCGAAGGCGCCGCGGCGGGCTGTTTTCCTGGCGCTTTCGGTGGTCGTTCCATCGCTGTTTCTGTCGGCCTGCATGTCGTCCGAGAAGGACGTCGATCTGTCGACCTATGTCGATCAGACCGAGCCGGCCGACGTGCTCTACAATCAGGGTCTCGCCAATCTGAATGCCGGGCGACTGCAGGAGGCAAGCCGCAAGTTCGATGCCGTCGACCGCCAGCATCCATATTCCGAATTCGCCCGCAAATCGATGGTGATGGGTGCCTTTGCCGACTACCGTCAGGGCAATTACGATGAGGCGATCGGTTCGGCCAAGCGCTACCTGACCCTCTACCCGTCGACCGACGATGCAGCCTATGCCCAGTATATTATCGGGCTGAGCTACTACCGCCAGATCAAGGACGTCACCCAAGACCAGAAGGAAGCGCGTCTTACCGCGCAGACGATGCAGGATCTGGTAACGCGCTGGCCGACTTCCGAATATGTTGATGATGCCAAGGAGAAGATCCGCTTCGCCAACGATCAGCTCGCCGGCAAGGAGATGCAGATCGGCCGCTACTATCTCGAGCGCCGCGAATACATCGCGGCCGTCAAACGGTTCCGCAACGTCGTGGAGAACTATTCCAACACACGTCATGTCGAGGAGGCGCTGGCGCGTCTGACCGAGAGCTACTATGCGATGGGGCTGACGTCGGAAGCGCAGACCGCTGCGGCCGTGCTCGGCACCAACTATCCCGACAGCCAGTGGTACAAGGACTCCTACAAGCTCCTGCAGAGTGGTGGGCTCGAGCCGCGCGAGAATGCCGGATCGTGGATCTCCAAGGCCGGGAAGCTGATCACCGGCGCCTGAGCGGCGCGTCACCATGCTCTCCAGACTGTCGATCCGCGATATCGTTCTGATCGAGAAGCTGGACATCGACTTCTCGTCCGGCCTTTCGGTCCTTACAGGCGAAACCGGCGCCGGAAAATCCATCCTGCTCGACGCCTTGTCGCTGGCGCTTGGCGCCCGCGGCGACGCTTCGCTGGTGCGGCATGGCGCGGCACAAGGCCAGATCATCGCCGTGTTCGACGTGCCGCGCAACCACGCGGCTCGCATGTTGCTTGCCGAGAATGCCATCGAGGACGACGGCGAAATCATCCTGCGCCGCGTCCAGACGGCTGACGGCCGCACGCGCGTGTTCGTCAACGAGCAGCCGTCCAGCGTGACGCTGATGCGCGACATCGGCCGTGCGCTGGTCGAGATCCACGGCCAGCATGACGAGCGCGCTTTGGTCGATCCCGGCGCCCATCGCGAGTTGCTCGACAGTTTCGGCGGCCATCTCGGCGCTGCTCGGGCAACCGGCGAGGCGTGGCGGCATTGGCGTACCTGCGAGCAGGAATTTTCACGGCACCGGGCCAAAGTCGAGGCAGCTGCCCGTGAGGCCGATTATCTGCGTGCAGCGGTCGCCGAATTGACCAGGCTCGATCCGCAACCTGGCGAAGAGACCGAGCTGGCCGAATTGCGCGCCTTGATGATGCGTGCCGAAAAGATCGCCTCGGAAATCCACGATGCGCAGGATGTGCTCTCGGGTCCGTCCTCGCCCTTGCCGCAACTGGCCAGCCTGCTCAGGCGGCTGCAGCGCAAGGTCACCGAAGCGCCCGGGCTGCTCGAGGATGTCGTCAAGTCGCTCGACGAGGCGATGCTGTCGCTCGACGCGGCGCAGTCGGGCGTCGAAGCAGCACTTCGCGCCACCGAATATGATCCGCAGCGGCTGGAGAAGGCTGAGGAGCGGCTGTTTTCGCTGCGTGCCGCCTCGCGCAAGCACAGCGTCGCCGTCGATGACCTGGCGCAATTGCGTGACACCATGGCTGCCGACCTTGCCGATCTCGACGCCGGCGAGGAGCGCCTGCAGGCGCTGGAGAAACAGGCTGCGGCGGCGCGCCAGGCCTATGACACTACGGCGGCCCAGCTGTCGTCGCTTCGCCATGCGGCGGCTGTCGGGCTGAGCAAGGCGGTGATGGCCGAACTGCCGGCGCTGAAGCTCGAACGCGCCGAGTTCATCGTCGAGATCGCAAGCGATGCCGAGAGCCGCATGGAAGAAGGCATCGACCAGGTCGAGTTCTGGGTGCGGACCAATCCCGGCACCAGGCCAGGACCAATGATGAAGGTCGCTTCCGGCGGCGAGCTTTCGCGCTTCCTGCTGGCGTTGAAGGTCGCGCTGGCTGATCGCGGGTCGGCGCCGACCTTGGTCTTTGATGAAATCGACACCGGCGTCGGCGGCGCGGTTGCCGACGCCATCGGCCAGCGGCTGGCGCGGCTGGCAAAACGCGTGCAGGTGCTTTCGGTCACGCATGCACCGCAAGTGGCAGCGCGCGCGGCGACGCATTTCCTGATCTCCAAATCGGGCGGTGCCGACCGGGTCTCGACCGGCATCGCCGAGATGGACCGGGCGGCACGGCAGGAAGAGATCGCACGCATGCTCGCCGGCGCCACCATCACCGACGAGGCGCGTGCGGCGGCCGAGCGGCTGCTGCGGGAGAACACCGCGGCAGCGTAGAGCTGTTCATCGTTTCACCGAAACGCCGAACCGCTCTACCTCTTTGTTTCTGCGCAGTTCCGGACGGAAAACCGTTTCACACTTTTCCTGGAATTGCTCCAGGCGAGTTCGTTTCCGGCGCTCGTGACCTGAGTCAGGGTATGGCGCCATCCTGCTGTTCAGGAATGATTTTCTGTGTCTGGTCTCTCCCTCATGAGAAAATCCTGTTCTATTGTGTCGCGCCACCGTGGAGGGAGCAGTGCATGGACGAAAAACCAGTCGATTCGCTCAGCGAAAGCGAGGCGGCAAGCGAGTTGAAGCGGTTGGCGCAGGAGATCGCCGAGCACGACCGGCGCTACCATGGCGAGGACGCGCCGATAATCACGGATGCGGAATATGACGCGCTGACCCGGCGCAACCTCGCCATCGAGCAGCAGTTCCCGCATCTTGTGCGCGAGGATTCGCCCTCACGCAGGGTCGGCGCGCCGCCGGCGGAAGGTTTTGCAAAGGTGCGCCACGCGGTGCCGATGCTCAGCCTCGCCAAGGCCTATACCGACCAGGACGTCGCGGACTTCATAGAACGGGGCCGGCGATTCTTTGATCGCGACAAGGAGCTGAACATCGCCTTCACGGCTGAGCCGAAGATCGACGGGCTATCGGCTTCCCTGCGGTATGAAGGCGGTGTGTTCGTGCAGGGGGCAACGCGCGGCGACGGCGTCGTCGGCGAGGACATCACCGCCAATCTCAAGACCATCGCCGATATTCCCAAGACCTTGAAGGGACCGGACTGGCCCGAGGTCATCGAAATACGCGGTGAGGTCTATATGACCTACGCGGAATTCGAGGCGCTGAAGCAGCGTTCGGCGGCGATAGGCGGCCAGGATTACGTCAATCCGCGTAACACGGCGGCCGGATCGCTGCGCCAGAAGGACCCGTCCGTTACCGCCAGCCGCAACCTCAAATTCTTTGCCTACGCCTGGGGCTATACTTCAAAGGATCCAGCTCCGACCCAATACGATTCCGTGCAAAAATTCGCGGAGTGGGGGTTCAAGGTCAGTCCGCTGATGGTCCGGGCAAAGTCGGTCGACGAACTGATCGCGCATTATCACCTTATCGAGGCCCAGCGCTCATCGCTCGGCTACGACATCGACGGCGTCGTCTACAAGGTCGACCAATTGGAGTTGCAGCGCAGATGGGGCTTCGTCACCGGCGAACCACGCTGGGCGATCGCTCATAAATTTCCGGCCGAACAGGCGATGACGACCGTGCTCAGGATCGACATTCAGGTCGGCCGTACCGGTACGCTGGCGCCCGTTGCCCGGCTTGCGCCCGTCACGGTCGGCGGCGTCGTGGTCGAAAATGTCACGCTTCACAACGAAGACTACATCAAGGGTCTGGACAGCAACGGCCAGCCGATCCGCGACGGCAACGACATCCGTATCGGCGACACGGTGGTCATCCAGCGGGCGGGGGACGTCATTCCGCAGATCGTCAGCGTCGTCGTCGACAAGCGTCCGCCAGATGCCGTGCCCTACGAATTCCCGCACAAATGTCCGATCTGCGGCTCACCCGCAACGCGCGAGATCAACGAGAAGACCGGCAAGGAGGATTCCCGCCGACGGTGCACCGGCGAGCTGATCTGCCCCGCGCAGGCCGTGGAAGGATTACGCCACTTTGTGTCGCGCGGCGCCATGGATATCGAAGGCCTGGGCGCTGAAAACATAGACCTGTTCTTCAATGCCGGGTTGGTCAAGACTGCCGCCGATATCTTCACCCTCCGGGACCGCCGTCCCGCCGTCACCAAGGCGCTGGCGGAGCGACGGGAGGAGCAGGCCAGGCAGCGTGAGGCCGCATCGGGCAAAACGCGCAAGAATGTACGCAGCGTCGAGGAACGCAACTATGACGGCCTCGACAAGCTCTTCGCTGCCATCGACGCCCGCCGCGAACCCGAACTCGATCGCTTCATCTTTGCGCTGGGCATCCGCCATATCGGCGAAACGACGGCCGCTGTGCTCGCCCGAACCTTCTCGACGATCGAGGAGTTGATCCGCATTGGCAAGGAGACAGCAGCAGCAGCCGATCCACACACCGTTTTTCCTTCAATCAACGGCATCGGCGATACCGTGATAGGCGCGCTTCGCGATTTCTTCGGCAATGAACGCAACGACGCCGTGCTTGAAGCGCTGCTCACACAGATCCACCCGAAGCCGTACATTGTGAACGTCTCAGCCGATAGTGCGGTCGCCGGCAAGACAATCGTGTTTACAGGCACGCTGGAAAAGATGACGCGCCCGGAGGCCAAGGCGATGGCCGAACGTCTCGGCGCGAAGGTCGCCGGCTCGGTTTCCGCGAAGACCGATCTCCTGGTGGCAGGCCCGGGCGCCGGTTCCAAGCTGAAGGACGCGACCAAATTCGGCATCGAGGTGATCGACGAGGACACCTGGTTGCAGCGGATCGGCAAGGGCGCGTGATGGCTGCTGCGTTCAATGGTTTTGGGCAAAAGGCCATTCCCTTCCTCAAGGCGCTGGATTTTCATCAGAGCCGGGAGTGGTTTTTGGAAAACCGCGATCTTTTCGAGCGCGACCTGCGCGATCCCTTCGGCGATCTGGTCGAGACGCTCTCCGAGCGCTTCACAGCATTGGGGTTCGGCCTGCGCGGCGACCGCAAGAAATCGCTGTTCCGGATTAATCGCGACGTGCGTTTTGCCAAAGACAAACGGCCTTACAACCAGCATCTGTCGGCGATCCTTTCGCCCGACGGCACCAAGATGGAACAGGGCGTGTTTTACGTCCATATCGGGCTCGAGCGATGCTTTGCCGCCATTGCCTGGTGGCAGCCCGGACCGGAGCTATTGCTGGCGCTGCGCAACGCGATCGCGAAGCGGCCCGCTGAATTCCGCAGCCTCGTCGCGGCGCTGAAGAAGAATGGTCTCGAGCTCGACCCGGACGGCTGCATGAAGCGCACGCCGCGCGGCTTCGAGCATATCGCCGAGCCCGATCTCGCTGCCGCGATCCGCAACCGGCATTTTGCCGTCCGGCACGCAATCGAGCCGGCGGATATCTACGGAGCTGGATTGGTCGACGACCTTGTCGACTTCGCCATGCGGGCAAAACCGCTGCTCGACTGGGGCAGGGCGATCGAAGGCAAGGCTTCGCCGCGCTAGGCACGGAAGCGTGCTTGCCGCGACGCTTCAGCTGTCATTTCCGCTGATCGTTTGCCTCAAGCGAATTGGTGTGACAAGCCGGACCGCCCTCCCTACATACGGCCGTTCCCGAGGAGCGGTCGATGTCGGCGGAAGCAATCTCCGAAAACAGTGCGAAAAGCGATTTCTGGGACGGCGTGCGGCTCAGCATGCCCGTCGTGGTGGCGTCGGCGCCGTTTGCGTTGCTGTTCGGAGCGCTCGCAGTCGACAACGGGTTTTCCGTGCTCGAAGCGTTCCTGATGAGCGCAACGGTGTTCGGCGGCGCCAGCCAGATGGTCGGCATCGAGCTGTTCGGCCAGCATGTCGCGCCGTGGCTGATCGTGCTGTCGATCTTCGCCGTGAATTTTCGCCATGTGCTCTATTCGGCTGGCATCGGCCGGCGCATTGCGCATTGGCCGCTGGTGCAGCAGGCGATAGGCTATTTTGTGCTGACCGATCCGCAGTTCGCGGTGGCCGAGCGCAAGGCGGAGGCCGGCGAGACCGTCGGGTTCACCTGGTATATGGGGCTTGGGCTGCCGGTCTATGTGTTCTGGATCATCGAAAGCGCGCTCGGCGCGATGTTCGGCAAGCTTATTCCCGACACCCATGCGTTGGGCATCGATTTCCTGCTGCCGATATATTTTCTCGGCCTGGTCATGAGCTTCCGCAAGCGGCCGCTGTGGCTGCCGGTGGTCGTCGCCAGCGCTGCCGCCTCCATCATTGCATACAAAACGGTCGGCTCGCCCTGGCATGTCTCCATAGGTGCGCTGGCCGGCGTGCTGCTCGCCGTCATCCTGCCGCCCCGCCACAGCGGCGTGGAGGCACGGCCATGAGCACGACCTTGTGGATCATCATCGCCGCTTCGATCGCGACCTATCTGACCCGCATCGGCGGTCATCTGGTGATCTCGCGTTTCGATCAAATCCACCCGCGCGTCGAAGCCGGGCTCAGCGCCGTTCCGGCGGCGGTGCTGACCACGCTGGTGGCGCCGGCGGCGCTCAGCGCCGGGCCGGCGGAATGGGCAGCCTTGATCGTCGCCGGCCTTGTCTCACTGCGCGGCGGCCTTATGGCGATGTTCCTGGCGGGTGCTGCCGTGCTGATCCTCGCGCGGCAGCTCGTCGGCTGATCGACTTTTGCCTTGGCGGCGAGAGCACACATGCGCTTTACCGCAGCGACTATTGCCGCGCCGACCCGCGACAGGCTCAGCCGGATCGCCTCCGCTCTCTCCTGGTGGGCGCCACGCACGGCGTCGCTATAGAGCGCTTCGCGCTGCTTCGGCGTCAATGCGCTTAGATCGATCGGCTGGATGCCGAAGGGCTCACGCGACATTTCCATCTCCCCTGGTTTGCCGTGTTGATCGGCAGCTACACCGGCGATTTACGGGAAAGGCATAATCAGTTAAAATGAATAATTAAGATCGTTATGTTCTCCAGGAGAGATGTATGGATTTGGCCGATCTGCGCATCTTCCGCACGGTGGTGCGCGAGGGCGGAATCACCAGGGCGGCGGAAAAACTGTTTCGCGTGCAGTCGAACGTGACCACACGCATCCGGCAGCTCGAGGAGGATCTCGGCGTGCAGCTGTTTATCCGGGAGGGCAAGCGCCTGCACGTATCGCCGGCCGGTCACAGATTGGTCGGCTATGCGGATCGGCTGCTGGCGCTTGCGGAGGAGGCGCGAACGGCGATGCTCGATCCACGCCCGCGCGGCACTCTTCGCCTAGGTGCCATGGAGAGCACCGCCGCGGCACGGCTTCCAAGTCTGCTCGCCGAATACCATGCACGGCATCCCGAAGTGGAAATCCAGTTGCGCACCGGCAATCCGCAGGTTCTCGCGACCGCCATGCTTGCCGGCGAACTCGATGCAGCCTTCGCCGCCGAGCCGATCGCTGACGTTCCGTTCGAAAAGCTGCCCGCATTCCACGAGCAGCTGGTCATTGTCTCGGCGGCATCGCGCGTTTCGGTCGAAGACCACCTGGACATGCCCAAAACCATGATAGCCTTCGAGCACGGCTGTCCGCACCGCAAGCGGCTGGAACAATGGTATGCGCGCAGAGGGTTCATGGCCGAGAAAACCATCGAGCTTGGCTCATACCATGCCATCCTTGGTTGCGTGGTGGCTGGCATGGGCATAGCGCTGATGCCGAAAAGCGTGCTTTCGGGTTTTCCGGAAAGCCGCTGGCTAAAGCTGCACGAACTGCCCGCTGACGAAGACAATGCCGTCACAGTGTTGTTCTGGCGCAAGGGAGCCGGTTCTCCCAACGTCACCGCTTTGCAGGGACTGCTTGCGGAGCAAAGCCTGTCAACCGGCGTTGCCGCCGCGGCTATTGCTTGAAGTCGTGCGGCAGCGGCGCGGTTGCCTTTTCCAGCCAGGCCAGCGTTTCGCCGTCGAGCATCGGTCCGATCTCGGCCAGTACGCGCGCATGGTATTCGTCAAGCCAATGCAACTCGTCGCGGGTTAAAAGGTCCGATCGGACCAGCCGCTTATCGATCGGCGCCAGCGTCAGTGTCTCGAAGCCGTGCATGGCGATGTCGCCGCCCTCGATTGCCTCGGCCGGTGTCACCAGAATCAAGTTCTCGATGCGGATGCCGTAGGAACCTTCCTTGTAATAGCCGGGCTCGTTGGAGACGATCATGCCGGCCAGCAGCTTCTCGGTACCGGTCTTGGCGATACGCTGCGGGCCCTCATGCACGGCAAGATAGGAGCCGACACCGTGCCCGGTGCCATGGGCGAAATCGCAGCCGTGTCTCCATAGCGCCAGGCGCGCCACTGCATCGATTTCGGAGCCGCGCGTGCCCTGGGGGAAGCGCAGCATGGAGATGCCGATCATGCCTTTCAGCACCAGCGTGAAGCGCTCGCGCATCTCCTCGGTTGGCGCGCCAATCGGAACCGTGCGGGTAATGTCGGTGGTGCCGTCCTGGTACTGCCCGCCGGAATCGAGCAGGAACAGCTCGCCATCGCCCAGCTTGCGATTGGTGGCGCGGGAGACGCGGTAGTGCATGATAGCGCCGTTAGGACCAGCGCCGGAGATGGTATCGAACGATACGTCGCGCAGCGGCATCTGCGTTTCTTCGCCGGTCTGACGGCGCGTCTCCTCAAGCCTGGTGACAACGGCGATTTCGTCGAGCGTGCCGGGCTTCTGGCGGTCGAGCCAGCACAGCAGCTTGGCGACCGCGGCGCCGTCGCGGCGATGTGCGGCGCGTGCGCCGGCGATCTCAGCTTTGTTCTTTGTTGCGCGTGGAATGCGGGCCGGATCGGCCGTGGCAATGACGGTGCCGCCATTATCCTCGACCAGCATTCTGAGCTTGTCCGCCGCGAGAACCGGGTCCAGCGCGATTTTTGCGCCGCCCTTGGCCCGGGTGACGATTGCCGATTCGAATTCACCTGGTTCGTGCAATTCGGCGAGCTGCGTCAGGTAGGCCGCGACGGTGCGCGAAAACTTGCGCTGGTCCATGAAAAGCAGATGCGAGCCGTCGGCGGCGAGCACGGCAAAGCCGAGCGCCAGCGGTGTGTGCGGTACGTCGCCGCCACGAATGTCGAAGGCCCAGGCAATGGAGGAGGGGTCGGTCAGTACGGCATGGGTGGCGCCGTCCTTCTCGATGGCCGCCGCCAGCCGCACCAGCTTGTCCTTGGCCAGTTCGCCGGCAAAGCCGATCGGGTGGATCTCGACCGGCGCCAGTGGCGGCCCGGGCTGGTCCTGCCAGATCGCGTCGATCGGATTTTGTTCGAGCGGCACCAGTATCGCGCCGGATTTCTCGGCCGAGGCCTTCAGCGCCTTGACGTCACTGATCGTATGGAGCCACGGATCGAAGCCCAACCGCACGCCCTTGCCGAGATTGTCCTTGATCCAGTGGGCCGGCGGGTTGTCGACAAGGCTCTCGATCGAAAAGATGTCGAGATCGACCTCCTGGCGCACCTGCAGCGTGTAGCGCCCGTCGACAAACATGACGGCGCGCTCGCCAAGCACAATGGCGACGCCGGCCGAGCCGCTGAAGCCGGTCAGCCATTTCAGCCGCGCCGAGCGGTCGGCGACATATTCGCCCTGGTGCTCGTCGGCACGGGGCACGATGAAGCCATCCAGCCCGTTCGCCGCCAACCATTGGCGCAACAATGCCACGCGCGGCTTGCCAACGGCCGGATCGCCGGCGGAATCGAAGGTCTGGAACATGTCGGCTCTCCTCGAATGCTGGTGCGACCGTAGCGCATGACTTCGAAAATCGGAATCGATTTTCGGACCGATCATTCCCGGTTGCTGCGTGTCTCTTTGCGCATGGACGCCATGCAGAATCGACGATTTCAAAAAGCGTCAGCGGAGCTTACCTTCTTAATGTGGAGGAAAAGTCCTGTTGCCCTGCAAAGGAGACCGTCATGTCCACGATTTCACCTAGACGCGGATTTTTCAAAAACGCTGTGAAAGCGCTGATCGAAGCTCGCCAGCGCGAAGCGAGCCGGTATGTAAGCGGCGTTCTGCTTGGCTTTGACGACGAAACGCTGAAAGCTCACGGCTACGATCGCGAACAGCTAAAGAAAGCGGCGAACTCGCGCTAAGTCCGAGCGGATTCCGGCTTGCGTTGAAGGCGTCGCGCCTCAGCGCTTGAGGTGAATCGTCACCCAGCCCTCGCGGTGCAAGGTGCGGACGTGCCGGAATTTCTGGCCGACATAGGCCGCGATTACCGCATCGCGCTGGCGCTCGAGGATGCCCGACAAAACAATCGAGCCACCGAGCGCGATATGCTCCGCCATTTGCGGCGCCAGGCGCATCAGCGGCCGCGCCAATATGTTGGCGACGATCAAGTCGAAGGGCGCGCGCGCGGCAAAGATCGGGTGGTGGAATCCGGGCGCCATCACTGTTTCGACGAGCCCCTTGACGTGGTTCAGCCGCGCATTGGCGGCGGCCACCTTGACGGCGACCGGGTCGATGTCGGTCGCCAGCACCGGTATATGCGCGAGCCTGGCCGCTGCGATCGCGAGCACCGCGCTGCCGGTGCCAAGGTCGAGCGCGTTGCGTGGATGCTCGCGCCGTACGACCTGCTCCAGCATTTCGAGGCAGCCGGCGGTGGTGCCGTGATGACCGGTGCCGAAAGCAAGGCCGGCCTCGATCTCTATGGCGATTTCGCCGCTGTGGCGCTTCCTGCGGTCATGCGCGCCATGGACGAAGAAGCGCCCGGCCCGCACCGGCTTCAATCCCTCCAGCGAGCGCGCCACCCAGTCGATGTCGGGCAGCGTTTCGCGCGCTATCGGTTTCGACAGCGACAGTCCGGCAAGTACATCCCTGAGCCGCGCCTCGACCGCATCGACGTCGTCGCCGGCATAGAGCGATACTTCGTGGATGTCGCGGTCCTCGTCGACCTCGAGCACCGCAATCGGCAGGCCCTCATCGTCGAACGCCGCACCGAGCGCCGCGAAGATGCGATCAGCCTCGATCTTGCCCGCGGTGAAATACAAACGCGTCTGCGTCATTACCGGATGTGTCAACCTTCCGCCGCCAGCCGTTTGAGCTTGGCGATGGCGGCGTCCGGGCTTTCGCCATAGGCAATAGTGCCGGCGAAATCGCCCTTGGCATTGAGCAGCAGCACCGAAGCGGTGTGGTCCATCGTGTAGTCACCGTCGTTCGTGTCGACTTTCTTCCAGTAGATGCCGAAGGACTTGGCCATGGCGTGGACCTTATCCGGATCGCCTGATATGCCGAGGATGCGATCGGAGAAATTGCTGACATAGGTGTTCATGATTTCCGGCGTATCGCGCTCCGGATCGACCGTAACGAAATAGGCACGCAGGTTCTTGCCGTCGTCGCCCATCGTCTTCAGCCAGCCGGCCAACTCGAAAAGCGTGGTCGGGCAGACTTCCGGACAATGCGTGAAGCCGAAGAAGACGACGCTGGGGTGGCCGCGAAACGCGGCTTCGGTGACCGGCGCGCCCTTCTGGTCGACCAGCGTGAACGGTGCTCCGAACGGCTCGCCGCCATAATGTCCGCGGTACCAGTCGAAGGTGAGCCAGCCGATTCCGGCGGCCATCAGGACGAGAATACCGACCAGAATTGAACGCATCATCAGTGAAAGTCCGTCGTTATTCCATCGGGCGCCGGGTTGGCGCCGTGAAGGCCCTGGCTTGGCGAACACTCTTAGCGGTTCGGTCGCGCCGACGCAAAGATGTCGCGTTGCCGCAACCGGCAATCCTGTGGGAGGCGATCTGCTTGCAAAGCACTGCCGTTCGTCCCACCTGAGGTCGGCAAAATTTGAACCGCAGGAGGCCTCTTTGCGAAAACGGATTGGCGGCGCGTTAGCCGCATGCCTTGTCATTGGCGCCGGCGCGGCCGCCGCCGAGGAAGTCGGCAAGGTCGGCGTCGATTGGCTCGGCAACGATATCATCGTCGAGGCGATCAAGGATCCGAAGGTCGAGGGCGTGACCTGCCACGTCTCCTATTTCGACCGTGGCGTGATCGACCGCCTGCAGAAAGGCAACTGGTTCGAGGACCCGTCCGATTCCTCGATCTCCTGCCGCCAGACCGGGCCGATCACCATTGGCGACATCGACATGAGCGAGGCCGGCGAGGAGGTGTTCAAGCAAGGCATCAGCCTGATCTGGAAAAAGCAGGTGGTGAACCGCATCTACGACAAGGCCAACGAGACGCTGATCTACCTGTCGCATTCGCGCCAGGTGCAGGATGGCTCGGCAAAAATGTCGGTCACCACCGTGCCGCTCTACGGCCAGAACGTGGTGTGGACCAGCGGCAAGCCGAAATAGAGACTTAAGGTGCTACAGGGTCCTTGGCGCGTCCAAACTGATGCGCGGCGCTGCACTCGGCTTGCGAGACTATGCGCGCGGGCGTAAAGCGCCCGCATGGACCGTCCTGAACACCTTGTCCTAAAAGATCCCGAGCCGCGCATCCATCCGACGGCGGAGCTGAAGGCGTGCAAGCTTGGACGTTATGCGTCGATCGGCGAGCGCGTCATCCTGCGCGAGGTGATGGTCGGCGACTTTTCCTACTTCGAGCGCCACGCCGAGGCGATCTATACGACGATCGGCAAATTCTGCTCGATCGCCGCCAACAGCCGCATCAATGCGCTGGAGCACCCGGTCGAGCGGCTGACGCAGCACAAAATCAGCTATCGGCCCAACGAGTACTTCCGCTGGCTGGGTGTCGATCAGGCATTCCGCGACCGGCGGCGGGCGAGAGCCGTCAGCATCGGCCACGATGTCTGGATCGGCCATGGCGCCGTGATCATGCCGGGCGTGGCGATCGGCAATGGCGCGATCGTCGGTGCCAACTCGGTGGTGACGCGCGACGTGCCGGCCTATGCAATCGTCGCCGGCGTTCCGGCCACGCCATTGCGGCAGCGCTTCAGCGCGGGAACTGCGGCCCGGATCGAACGTCTTGCCTGGTGGGACTGGCCGGTCGAGAAACTGGCCAGGGCAGTCCCCGACATGCAGGCCTTGCCCATCGAGGCTTTCCTCGACCGCTGGGAAAACGGCGCCCCCTGACTTCGGGGCGTATCTGCAAGCGGTCCGACGGCCTGCGCGATCTGCTCCTCCAACAATGTACCCGCGATCTTCCGCCACGAGGGAACCAGGAGCGGCTGCCAACTGTTTCTGCAGACACAATGAACTCGGCTTCCGTCCGGGTTCGTCGCCCGGCTGTTGAGGGAGTTTGAATGATTGAGAAGCTTTTCACCAGGATCGCCAACAACGTCGCCCATTTTGCCGGCCTGCCGCCGACGTTTGCCGTCTGTTTCCTGATCATCGTCGTCTGGGCGGCAAGCGGGCCGATGTTCGGCTTTTCGGACACCTGGCAGCTCGTCATCAACACCGGCACGACGGTCGTCACCTTCCTGATGGTGTTTCTCATCCAGAACACCCAGAACCGCGATGGCGCCGCGATCCAGGCGAAGCTCGACGAATTGATCCGGGTCAGCACAGCCCAGAACACCTTCATCGGTATCGAACACCTGACTGAGACCGAGGTCGAAGAGATCCGCAAGAAATGCGAACAGGCAGCGAAGCGGCATGATCAGAAGCTTGCCGAGTTGGCAGCCGAGAAAGCCATGGCGAAGAAGCGGAACACGAAGAAGCACGCAGCGGCGTGATATAAAGGTCCGGCGCATACCTGCGAAGATCGGATCCGATTCTTTGCTCTGGTGATCTTCGGTTCGGGATCATGCGCTGCGTGTCATGAATGCCGCGAAAGCATCCTTGTAGTCCGGATGCCAGCGCGACAGAGCAGGACGGTTCTCAATGATATCGCCAATTGCCCAGGCCATGCGCTTTTCGTCCATGGGCCGGGTCGCCTCGTTATCGGGACACAGGATGTAGAAATCGCCACGCAGCAGCGAGGCCAGCATGAAGTCGATGACCTGCTCGCCGGTCCAGGCGCCGGCCGGCTTTTCGGTCGCACCTTCGGTCAGGCCGGTAAAAGTGAACCCGGGAATGAGCAAATGCGCCGCGACATTGGCGCCGGGCTCGTTGCGCAGCGCGTGTGCAAGGCCCTCGGTATAGGTCTTCACGCCAGCCTTGGAGACGTTGTAGGCGAGGTTGCCGGGCGGCGTGGTGATACCTTGCTTGGAGCCGGTGTTGACGATCAGGCCGGGCTTTCCCGCCGCCAGCATGCGTGGCGCGAACGCCTCTACGCCATGGACGACACCCCAGAAATTGATGTCCAGCAGCCGCTTCCAGGCGTCACGGTTCTCCCAGGGCTTGCCGGGGTTATTGCCGACGCCGGCATTGTTCATCAGCAGCGACACGTCGCCGAAAGTGCCGGATGTCCGTTCGGCCAGCCGGTCGAGGTCTTCGGCCTTCGAGACATCGGTGGCGACGGCAAGTACGGCGCTCTGCCCGCCGATAGCAGCGACGGCGCGGGCAGCCTCATCAAGGCGTTCGCCGCCGATATCGGCCAGCACGATCTTCATGCCCATCGCCGCCAGCCGTTTGGCGGCGGCAAGGCCGATGCCGCTGGCCGCGCCGGTAATGACGGCGACATTGCCGGAGGCAAGTGCAGGCAGGGCGGTCTGGATCTCGGCGTCGGTGGTCATGATTTTCTCCTGTTCTGGCCGCGGCGAACTTAGCGCGGAAAAAGGCTCGCGCAAGCCGATCCCGGCATCTTCGGGTTGACCGCATCGGCGGGCGCTGCGCATGCTGATATCGAAAAAGGAGACCTGACGATTGACCGACTGGATCGAGATCCTGAAAGAACAGACCGCCACCGGCGACCAGATGAGCCGCGAGGTACCGCAGATGCTCGCCAATCCCGACATCAGCGAAGCGCAAGTTATGACGCTGTTTTCGGCGCTCGAAAAACAGGCCGAATTCGTCGAAAAGCTGCGTATGGCGCTGGAAAAATTCGGCCATGATTTTTCAGTGATCAAGGCGGCCGAGCGGCTGGAGGAGCGCTACGCCGACCTTGCCGCTTCGGTAGCGGAAAAGCTGAAAGCAATGCGAGGCTAGACGGGGCCTATTTTCTCGATCAGCCGCTCGAAGCGTCTGTCCGGCACGAACCAGATCATCGCCACCAGGACATAGATCGAGACACCGATCCAGTGATTGACGAAGGTCAGCGCGATGGCGGAAAGATAGAGGACCAGCGAGATCTTTCCCTTGAGGTCATTGCCCAACGCCCTGGCGAAGAGAGTCTCGTTGCCGTGCAGTCGATGCAGGGCCATGGTGAGGATGTTGAAGCCGATGGCGCAGAGCGCTAGGTCGACGCCATAGACAGCAACCGGCACCGGCGCGAAATGGTTCTCACCCATGAAGGCTGTCGTCGCCGGCATCAGCGATAGCCAGAACAGCAGGTTGAGGTTCGCCCACAGCACGCGGCCGTCGACCCGCTGCACGGTATGGAACATGTTGTGCAAATTGTTCCAGTAGATGCCGACATTGATGAAGGACAGCACATAGCTGAGGAAGATCGGCCAGAGTGGTGCCAGCGCGGAAAAATCCTCGCCATGCGGCACCTTCAATTCCAGCACCATGATGGTGATGATGATGGCGACCACGCCATCGGTGAATGCCTCGACTCGTCCCTTGCCCATGAATCTCCCCTGACAATCCGCTGAAGTTAAAAGAGGATCTCGCTCAGCGCCATCGGCAAAGCTGCCAAACTTGTCAGGAGCAAGCCGGGGAGGGGGAACGGCTGACGCGAAAAAGGCGTTAGGATGTCAGATCCCGAACAGCAAAAGGTCGAAAAAATGACCGCTCACGCTCAAGTCATGACGCGCGATTACGAACTCGGCGGCCGCGCTGCAGCGGCCACCGTGGCCGCTATGATCGCGGCTCTTTTCGCCGGCAGCACGGCGCTGACGCCGCTTTACATCATCTACAAGCAGGTCTTCGGCTTCTCACAGATCACTTTGACGCTGGTCTACGCCGTCTATGTCATCGGCAATCTGGCGGCGCTGCTGATGTTGGGGCGTGTGTCCGATGTCATCGGGCGCCGTCCAATGGCATTGGCCGGGATGGCGGTGGCCGTGGTCAGCGCGGTGGTTTTCCTGTTCGCCGAAAATGTCGCCTGGCTCGACATCGCCCGAATTCTGAGCGGACTGGGAATCGGCGTCGGCGCGGGCACCGGCACCGCCTGGCTCGCCGAATTGCTCCCGACCGACGACAAGTCACAGGCGGCGACGATTGCCACCAGCACCAATTTTCTCGGCCTCGGCCTCGGTGCGCTGGGGGCCGGGTTGCTCGCCGAATACGCGCCTTGGCCGCTCAGGCTGACATTCGTCGTCTACCTGGCGATGCTCGCGACTGTAACCCTGCTCGTCTGGCGCACGCGGGAAACCGTTTCGCGGCCGGGGAAACTGGCTGACGTTTCGATGCGGCCGCGGCTTTCCGTACCCGATGACATCCGCGCAAGTTTCGTTGCGCCGGCGGTGACCGGCTTTGGCGCAATGGCGCTGGTCGGCTTTTATGCAGCACTCGCACCGAGCATTTTGGCGCAGCAACTGCAGGTAACCAACCATGCCGAAGCCGGCGCTCTGTTCTTTGAATTGGCGATCGTGACGGCCGCCACCATTGTAGCGACGGCACGTCTTTCGAGCCGAGCCGCGATGTTCGCGGCGCTTGCGCTGATGATCCCAACCGTCGCGATGATTGTTGCGGCGCAGGTCTTCGCCTCGATGACCATAATGATTGCCGGCACCGCCTTGTGCGGCGTGGCGGCAGCGCTCGGCTATCGCGGCGGCTTGCAAGTGGTGAACGAGATCGCGCCGGCGGACCGGCGCGCCGAAGTCGTCTCGGCCTTCTTCATCTGCTGTTTTTGCGGCAACGCGCTGCCGGTCATCGGCATCGGCGTTCTGTCGACGGTGGCAGGTGCGACCGCGGCAAGCGTGGCCTTTGCCGGCATGATTGTCGTCTTTTCCCTGGTCGCTCTCGGGTTTGGCGCGAAATACGCGCGCTGAGCCGACCTTTCAGCCGTTCGGTGTCTCGGGCGAAAGGTGCGCGCGCTGGCGCGGTACGCCGAGGCCGGTATCCGGCGGTTCGCCGGCAGCCGGCCGGCTCTCGATCATGTGCAGGCTGCGCCAGCGGCCGAAGCGATAATAGGCCGCGGCCAGCACGAGCGAGGTTATAGAGCCAGCCGGAAAGCTCCACCACAGAGCTTCCTCGCCGATCACGCTTCGGAAGAAATAGGCGAAGCTGGTGCGCACCAGCAGCACCGAGATCACCAGGATGATCAGCGGCGGCATCACCGCGCCGGTGGCACGCACGGTGGCGAAGAGCACGATGGTGATGCCGAACAGGATGAAGGACCACGACGCGATCTTGTTGATGTGAGTGGCGATGTCGATTGCTGCACTGTCGCTGCCAAGGAAGAGGCTGAGCACCGCGCGATCGAATACGAACAGCAGCGCGACGAGCATCCCGGTGAGCACAAGGTTGAAGCCGACGCCGGAGGTGGCGATGCGTCCAATCCGGTCCCAGCGCCTGGCGCCGACATTTTGCGCCGCCATGGACGACACCGCGGCGCCGATGGCGAGCGCCGGCATCTGGATATAGGTCCAGAGCTGTGCGGCTATGCCGTAGGCAGCTGCAACCTGCGAGCCGTACGAGTTGACCATGCCCATCACCGTCAGCGCCGCGGCCGAAACGACGATCATCTGCAGGCCCATCGGCACGCCCTTGAAGACGACGATGCGCAGCAGCGCCGGGTCCGGCCGCAGCAGAGCGAGATTAGGGCCGGCCAGCCGCAGCGGGTGCTTGCGCGCATAGAGCACAATCAGGATGGCAACCACGCTTACCGTCTGGCCGATCAGCGTCGAGGTGGCCGAGCCGGCGATGCCGAGTTCGGGGAACGGGCCGATGCCGAGGATGAGCAACGGGTTCAAAACGACGTCGAGCATGACGGCCAGCGCCATGAACAGGAAAGGCGTGCGCGAATCGCCGGCGCCGCGCAGCACCGTCATGACGAAGGACAGCAGGTTCATCATCGGCACGGCGAGGAAGATGATGCGCAGATAGGAGCGCGCCAGCGGCAACGCGTCGGCCGGCGTGCCGAGCGCATCGAGGATCGCATCGACCCAGATCCAGCCGCAGACCGCGAACACCACCGAGACGAGGAAGAAGAAGGTGGCGCTGGTTCCGACGATGCGCCGGGCTTCGGGCAGGTCACGAGCGCCGACGGATTGTGCGACCAGGATGGTCGCCGCCATGCCGATGCCGAAGACGGTGCCGAGGATGAGAAACAGCACGAGGTTGGCATTGGACGTGGCGGTCAGCGCCGCTTCACCGAGGAAACGGCCGACCCACACGGCATTTATCGAGCCGTTGAGCGACTGCAGCACATTGGAGCCGAGCACCGGCAGGGCAAACAGCAACAGGGTGCGCGGGATAGGCCCACTGGTGAGGTCGCCGGTCTGCCGGCGCGGGGGCATGTTGTCGTCCATGGCAGGCAACTCGGCGAAGGCTTGTCTGAGTCCGCAATGATTGCCGATTTAACGGGAGAGGTCGATGCGGCGCTGTAAATTCCGCCTGGCGTGCCTTGATCTAAGCATTTCTCAACCTTCCGGAATCGTATATTGATCCCGCACGCGTGGGGCCGCATTTTCCTGGATCTCATGGGTAGGCCGGGGGGCTCATGTCCGATATTCCGTTGTTTTTTGAGCGCCTGAACCGGCGCGCCTTTCTTGGTGCATCCGCTCTGGGCGCGGCCTCCGTGGCTCTTTCGTCGTGCACTACGACGGACGTGGCGGCGCCGGTGCCCGCGGCACCAAGCGATCCGGCTTTCGGCGATGCCGCAAGCATGTATGCCGCGCGCATGGACGAGGGCTATCAGCTGCCGGCAATCCCGGTAGCCAAGGTCGATCCGAAATTCGTGCGGCAAATCGTGGCCGACCCGACTGGAGAAAAACCCGGCACGATCGTCGTCGATACTTCCGAGCACTTCCTCTATCTGGTGCGCGACGGCGGCAAGGCAATTCGCTATGGCGTCAGCCTCGGCAAGGCCGGTTTCGGATGGACCGGCAGCGCCGTGGTACAGGCGAGGAAGAAGTGGCCGGTCTGGACGCCGCCGCCGGAAATGATCCAACGCCGGCCGGAACTGGCGAAATACAAGGACGGCATGCCGCCCGGCCCGCAGAGCCCGCTTGGTGCCCGCGCGCTGTATCTCTTCCGTGACGGCAAGGACACGATGTATAGGCTGCACGGCACGCCGGAGTGGGATTCCATTGGGAAGAACGCTTCCTCCGGCTGTGTGCGCTTCATGAATCAGGACATTATCGACCTCTACAGCCGCGTCGACGGCGTCGCGCCGGTCTTCGTGCGCCCGAACCTGTCGGCCGCCGGGAAGATCGCCGCCGTGTCGAACAGGACGGCCGAGCCGATCGATGCCGGCGTGCCAAAGGACGCGGAGATGTTGAGGTAAGTGCCTTCGACTGGATCGTCAGTCGCAGGTTTTTGCAACGCACCAGGACACCGTCCTTGCGCGGGCGAGCCGCAACTGAAGGTACAACCGCTCAATCGCGCCAGCTCAGGCGGACGCGTTCGGCGCGTCCGCCTGTATGGGTGCCGCTACTTCTTGGCGAGGCCTGGGAGCGTGACCTGATAGACCAGGAACATGGTGTCGACATCGGCGCCATCCTCGGCCTTGTAGGCCGCGCCGACCTGGAAGCCGTCCTGCGTGAGGAAATCATTGTCATTGGCGACGAACAGGAAATAGTCGTCGGGCAGCTTTGGATCGAGGACGCTCACCACCGACATCGCCTCCCATTTCTCCGAAAGGTTGTTGCGGTCGTTGGGCGCGCCATTGTGCAGCCCGAAGCGGCCGAGCTCGGTCTTGTCGTTGATGTCGATGAGCGGCGTCAGCTTGGCCGGCGTCACCGATGGATCGAGCTCACCCTTGGGCGCCAGCGGCTTGTCCTTGTCGAATTCTGTGCCGGCGACATCGGTTGCCGCAGACACATCGACGACGCTGATCTCGCGGTGGAGCGAGGTGTCGCCCTTCAGCCCCTGGCCATTGCCGCTGTCGCGCGCCAGCATCAGGAAGGTCTTGTCCGACAGCGCCACGATTTCGCTCTGCGCGGCGATCTTGGTTTTGCCCTTGGCATCGGTGAACACCGGCAGCGGCACGACATATTCATGCGCGAGCTTGAGCTGGCCGGGATCCGAGGCATCGTAGACCAGCGCGCGCGTGTTCTGACGCGTCGAGGCGGAATCGCCGCCATCCTGCCTTGGGGCCGACTGCAGCACGGCAATCAGGAACTTCCCGTCCGGCGTCAGCGCCATGCCTTCGAGGCCCTGGTTGTTCTGACGGCCGGTTTCGGGATCCTTCGGATCCGGGTCTGCCGCGCCAAGTCCCGGATTGTTGGAAGCAAAGTTTGGCGTCTCGTGACGCATCGGGACAAGCGCCGCCGGCGGCTGCGTTGCCGACATCAGACGCCCATCGGCGGAGAAGCGGTAGATGTTCGGACCGTATTCGTCCGAGATGAACATCGTGCCGTCGGGCAGCCGTGCGATCGCTTCGTTATCGAGCGCGAGCTTGCCGTTGGCTTCGGGCAGGATCGGCATGTCGTCGGTCGCGGCACGCACGCCGTTGAGCGGATCGAGGCCGGTTGCGTCGGCGCCCTTGTCGTCGGTCAAAAGCATGGTGTCGGCAAGCGTCGCCGTGAGGCCCGATTGTTCCTGGCCGGTGGCCGGTGCCGCACCCGGCGCGATCGGCGCGAACTCGAGGGCGATCGTGTTGAGGCGCGGACGGTAATCGGTGGTGCCGACGACATTGTAGCCGCGATCCGGCAGCAGCCACAGCGAGCCCTTATAGCCATCGGCGCCATGCGTCCAGCCGGCAGCGTCGATCGACATACCCGAGCCCGAGCCAAACGTCTCGCCGAACTTGTCCTTCTGGCTGGCCGGGATGCGGCCGACACCGACCAGGCCCTTGTTGACGAAGCCGACGCCGCCGACGGTCGCGGCGTTTTCAGCCAAGGCCGGGGTCAAGGCGGTGAACATCGCCAGCGCGACGGCGAGGGACGCGGTTCGGTGCAGGTTTTTCATGGATATCCTCTTTTGAGACAAAGCTGCCGGGATATGAAAAAGCGCCGCGTGGCATCGAGGATGCCGCGAAAGCCTTCGGAGAAGCGATCTAGGACGCGAACATGATACTTGCGTGACAGTGCCGCGCTTGCTTGTCCCCCATGGTCGCAACTGGCCTGGGTATGGCGAATTCGTCGTCGCCGAGCGAGCAATTAGCAACTTTACAAATAATCGTTCTAATGTAAAGTTATGACAATGGAAGGTCCCCGATGACTGCCTATCGTTTCGCCACCCGCCTCAATTCCTTTGCCTCGCGGCCACAGTCCGAGTGGCCCGATCTTGTCGGCAAACCGTCCATGCTGCAAATGGCGGCACGTGCGGCGAAGGTTGCGGAGTTGACCGATCTCGACCTCAACTTCCCCGACCATGTCGATGAAAAGCCTGCGGAAATAGCGCGCAAACTCGGCGATATCGGGCTTTCCATCAATGGTTTCGCCATGCGCTACTATTCCAATCCGGCTTTCAAGCTCGGCGCCTTCACCAACCCGGATCCTGCCATTCGCCGCGAAGCCATCGACCTGACCAAGGCCGGCATCGACGCCACCCGCGAGGCGGGCGCCAGCCTGATGACCTTGTGGCTCGGGCAGGATGGCTTCGACTATGCCTTCCAGGTGGACTACGCAGCGCTCTGGCAACACGAAATCGATGGCATTCGTGAAGTTGCGGCGCATGATCCGGGCTGCCAAATCAGCCTTGAATACAAACCCAACGAGCCGCGCTCCTACAGCCTGATGCCAGATGCGGCGACTACATTGCTGGCGATCCGCGAGATCGGCCTGCCAAATCTCGGCGTGACGCTCGATTTCGCCCATGTGCTCTATGCCGACGAGCAGCCGGCCTTTGCCGCAGCACTCGTGGCGCGACACAGCAAGCTGCTCGGCGTGCATCTCAACGACGGCTACGCCAAGCGCGACGACGGCCTGATGGTCGGGGCCGTGCATACGCTGCAGACGATCGAGCTGCTCAGGCAGATCCGTCGAGACGGCTATGCCGGCGCCATCTACTTCGACACGTTCCCCGACATGACCGGGCTCGACCCGGTCCACGAATGCGAAGTCAACATCGCGACTGTCAAGCGCATGCTGCGCTTCGTCGATCGGCTGGAAAAGGACAATCGCCTGTCCACTGCCGTCGACCGTCAGGACGCGGTCGCCTCGCAGGCCATCATCCAGGAAGCCATGCTCGGGCCGGACAGCTGAGGCCGGCGGCATAGACCGTTTTTCAACAAGGGAGGAAGATCATGAAATTTCTACTTGCCACCGCTGCCGCTGCCCTGATGGCGCTGTCCATCGGCTCGGCTTTTTCCGCGGACCTCGCGCCGCTCAATTCCGACACCGAGAAGGATCGCATCGACTGGTCGCAGCTCGAGGCCAAGTTCGGGGCCTTCCCCAAGCTGCCCGAGGGCACCAAGGCGGGTGCGGTCTCCAAGACGCTGACCAACGAATACTGGCGCTCGCTGGGAGAGGGCTACAAGTCGTTCGGCGACCGCACCGGCGTGCCCGTGGTCTACCAGGCGGCGCAGAGCGAGGGCGACCAGCTCGGCCAGCTCACCATCGCCGAAGGCCTGGTCACGCAAGGCTACAACGTGCTGCTCGTTTCGCCGCAGACCGACTCCAACCTGCAGCCGATCATGGAACAGGCCAAGGCAGCCAATGTGCCGGTGGTCAACGTTAACGACGCGGTCATCCCGCAGGCTGAGCACTATGTCGGCAATGTCCAGCGCGACAACGGCGTGCGCGTCGCCAAATGGTTCATCAAGAACCGGCCGGACGGCGGCAAGGTCGCCATCGTCGAAGGCCAGGCCGGCGTCTACGCCGCCGTCCAGCGCACCGACGGTTTCAAGACAACGATCACCGAGGCCGGCAAGTTCGACGTCGTCGCCAGCGTCCCCGGTAACTGGGATCGCCAGACCTCCTACGACGCGGCCACCAACATCCTGCAGCAGCACCCCGACCTGATCGGCTTCTATGCCAACAATGACGGCATGGCGCTGGGCATCGTCGAGGCGGTCAAGGCTGCCGGGCTGCAGGACAAGGTTGCGGTCTTCGGCACCGACGGCATCTCCGACGCCTATGCCTCGATCCGCGCCGGCGAGCTGACCGGCACCGTCGATTCGTTCCCGGTGCTGACCGGCGAGGTGGCGCTGGAATCGGCGCTGCGGCTGGTGGCCGGGCAGAAGCTGCCGCGCGTCGTTGCCACGCCGCAGGCGCTGATCACCAAGGACAATGCCGACCGTTACTCCGGCGGCGGCGATGCCGTGCGCAAGGCGCTGCTCGAGGACGCGGCAGCGGGCCAGTAGAGCAGGGCCGGCAGGTGCCGGCCTTGGGTCGGCACCTTGCCTGGAGAACCGAAGCAATGTCAGCGCGGCTGCAATTCGAGGGCATTTCCAAAGAGTTTCCGGCTGTGCGGGCGCTGAGCGAAGTGTCGTTTTCGGTCGGCGCCGGCGAGATCCATGGCCTGCTCGGTGAAAACGGCGCCGGCAAATCGACGCTGCTGCGCATATTGTCAGGCGTCTACCGGCCGACGGCGGGAAGCGTGCTGATCGACGGCAAACCGGTGACGCTGAACAGCCCGGTCGCGGCGCGCGCCGCCGGCGTGGCGATGATCCATCAGGAATTACAGCAGGTGCCACGCCTCAGCGTCGCCCAGAACATGTTCCTCGGCCATCCGTTGAGGCGCGGCGGCGTCTTCGTCGCACGGCGCGAGCAGGAGAGCCGCGCTGCGGAAGCGTTGGCCGCCATCGACCCGACCATCGATCCGGCAGCCCCGCTTGGCAGCCTGAAGGTGGCGCAGCGGCAGATCGTCGAGATCGCGCGGGCGCTGCTCGACCGCGCCAGGATCGTGGCGATGGACGAGCCGACGTCGAGCCTCACGCCGAGCGAGTTCGAACGGCTGGCGGAAGTCATTGCCGGTCTGGCACGCGACGGTGTCGCGGTCGTCTATGTCTCGCACAAGCTGGACGAGGCGTTCGGCATCTGCCAGCGCGCAACCATCATGCGCGATGGCGTTGTGGTCGAAACCGTCGATCTCGCAAAGGTGTCGGAAAAGGCCGTCGTTTCGATGATGGTCGGCCGCGAGCTTGCCCAGGAACAACACCGCTCGCATGCTTCCCCCGAGATCAGGCTGAGCGTGCGTGGCCTCGCCTCGGCAACCAAGGTCCGTGACGTTTCGTTCGACCTGCATCACGGCGAGGTGTTGGGCATTGCCGGCCTGGTCGGGTCCGGCCGCACCGAACTGCTGCGGCTGCTGGCCGGCGCCGACCGGGCCTCATCAGGCGCAATAGAGATCGACGGCAAGGCGGTAAAGCTTTCCAGTCCGCGCGACGCCATCGCGGCCGGCATCGGCCTGGTGCCGGAGGAGCGCAAGCGCGAAGGCATCGTGCCGTTGCGGTCGATCTCCAGCAACATGGCGCTGGCCTCGATGGGCGTGTTCGCGCCGCGCGGCGTCATCGATCACAAAAGGCTGAAACGGGTCGCGGCCGAGAAGATGAAGCGGGTCAATCTCAGGCCGTTCCTGCTCGACCGGCCGATCCGCCTGTTCAGCGGCGGCAACCAGCAGAAAGCGATCATCGGCCGCTGGCTGGCGGCGGGAACGCGGATCCTTCTGTTCGACGAGCCGACGCGCGGCATCGATGTCGGCGCCAAGGCGGAGATCTACCACCTGATCGAGGAACTCGCCGCCGAAGGCCATTCGGTAATCGTCGTGTCGTCCGAACTCCCCGAGGTGATCCGGCTCGCCGACCGCGTGCTGGTCATGCGCGACGGCACGGTCGCCGCCGAACTGGGCCGCGCAAGTCTCAGCGAACAGGCGATCGCCGCGTACGCCATACCCCAAACGGAGATTGAGGCCGGCAAGGCGCAAGGCCATCGGGCCGGTGCATAACAGACAGGACCAGCGGATGACCGATATAACTCAACACACAGCAGCGCGCCCAAGGGCAGATTTCCTGCACCGGTTTTCCGTGCGCGACGCCGGCACGCTGATCGGCCTGGTGGTGATCCTCGCCGTCTTCGGGGCGCTGGTCCCCGGCTTCTTTGCCGAGCGTAACCTGATCAACATCCTGCAGCAATCGAGCATCAATGCCTGCCTGGCGTTGGGCATGACGCTGGTCATCATCTCGGGCGGCATCGACCTGTCCGTCGGGCCGACGGCAGCCCTTTCGGCGGTCATCTCGGCCTCGATGCTGGTTGCCGGTGTGCCGTTTCCGCTGGCCATCGCCGCCGGCTTCGCCATCGGCCTCGCCTGCGGACTGCTCAACGGCGTGCTGGTTGCCTATGTCGGGCTGCAGCCCTTCATCGTCACGCTGGGAACGCTCAGCACCTACCGGGCGCTGGCGCTGATCTATACCGGCGGCAATCCGGTGCTTGGCCTGCCTGCCGGCTTCCGTGCCATCTTCAACGGCTCGCTGTTCGGATTGCCGTTGGCGGTCATCATCGTGGCCGTGGTCGCGCTGATTGCCTGGATCATCCTCAAGAAGACACCGTTTGGCGAATATCTGCTCGCCGTCGGCGGCAATGAGGAAGCGGCCTACATAGCCGGCGTGCCGATCGCCCGCACCAAGATCGCCGCCTATATGATCTCGGGCCTGCTGGCAGCGCTTGCAGCGCAGATCCTGATCGGCCGGCTGGGTGCCGCCGAACCCATTCTGGGCAATCTCTGGGAGCTCGACGCCATAGCAGCGGCGGCGATTGGCGGTGCCTCGCTGATGGGCGGCAAGGGCAGCGTCGTCGGCACCATCCTGGGTGCCGTCATTCTTGGCAGCATGCGCAACGGCCTGACGCTGATGAACGTGCAGTCCTTCTATCAGCTCCTGGCAACTGGCCTTATAATCCTCGCCGCGATGCTTATCGATCGCGTGACGAGGGGACGTGGATGACCTTGACCGGGCTGGACCTGAAAGCAGTAGGACCGCGCATTCGCATGATGATGCCGCATCTGACGCCGCTCGAGGCGAAGGTGGTTGAAACCGTATTCGGACGGCGCGGCTTCGACGAGACCATACAGCTCAAGCAGATCGCCGAGGAGGCCGGTGTGTCGGAGGCGATGGTGGTCAAGATCGCCAAGAAGCTGGGTTTTTCCGGCTATCGCGACTTTCGCACGGCGGTCTATGAATACAGTCGCCTGCCGACCGCCGAGATGCATCAGGAGCTGTCGGTGGACGACAGTTCGGCCGAGATCGTGCAGAAGGTGTTCCGCACCTCCATCCAGGCGCTGGAGGAGACGCTCGCCATCCTCGACATGGACGATTTCGACCGTGCCGCCGATCTGCTTTACCGCGCCAGGAACCGCGATTTCTACGGCGTCGGCGGTTCGGCGCAGATCGCACGCGACGTCTCGCACAAATTCCTGCGCATCGGCATCCGCACCTCTGTCTACGACGATTCGCACATGATGCTGATGTCGGCCTCGCTGCTCGGCGCCGACGACATTGCTGTCGGCTTCTCGCATTCCGGCAACACGAGCGCCGTCATCGACGCCATCCAACTTGCGCGCAAAAGCGGCGCGCGTACGCTGGCCATCACCAACTATGACAACTCGCCATTGGCAGCCGTCGCCGACATCGTGCTTTGCTCGACCGCGCAAGGCTCGCCGTTGATGGGTGAGAACGCAGCGGCCCGCATTGCCCAGCTCAACATTCTCGACGCGCTGTTCGTCGCGGTCGCGCAACGCGACTACCAGGCGGCGGAGCGCAATCTCGGCCGCACCATGTCTGCGGTGACGTCGAAACGGAAAGACAAGGGCACATGACGGCTTCCCCGCCGCTGGTGACCGTATTCGGCAGCCTGCATTACGATATCATGGTCGAAGCCCCCGATCGCCCGCGCAAGGGCGAAACGGTCACCGGCCATGCCTGGCATCCGAAATGCGGCGGCAAGGGCGGCAACCAGGCGGTGTCGGCAGCGCGGGCCGGCGTGCATGCGGCGATGATCGGAGCTGTCGGCGACGATGATTTCGGCCGCGCGCTTCTCGACAATCTTGATCGCAACGGCGTCGACCAGCGCTTCGTGGGAGTGGCTTCGGGCGCCGGCTCGGGCATGAGCGTAGCGATTTTCGACGACAGCGGCGACTATGGCGCGGTGATCGTCTCGGGCAGCAATCTCACTCTCGGCGAAAAGGACATTATTGAGGCGGCCGAGTTGATCGCGCAAACGGCGGTTCTGCTGCTGCAAAACGAGGTACCGGAAGCCGCCAACATTGCCGCGGCGCGAGCGGTGAAGGCGCATGGCGGCCGCGTCGTTCTCAATGCGGCGCCGGCGCGAAAGCTGACAGCCGAACTGATCGCGCTGACCGACATCGTCATCGTCAACGCCATCGAGGCGGAGTTCCTGGCCGGCGTTCCGGTCGTCGACACGCTCGAGGGTGCTGCGAAGGCGGCCGGCATACTCGTCGGTTCCTATCCGGCTGCAATCGTCACGGCCGGCGGCGAGGGCGTTGCCTATCGCGACCGCAACGGCCAGGCATTCGCCTTGCCGGGGATGCCGGTGGAGGTGGTCAGCACCCACGGTGCCGGTGATGAATTCGTCGGCGCCTTTGCGGCGTGGCTTGCGCGTGGAGAGCCCGTCGAGGCGGCACTTGCCGCCGCCAATGCCGCCGCTGCCTCGCTGGTCGCAACGCCGGAGCGCGAGCGCGGGGGTCTTGATCAATCTGAGCCTGCTCAGTGACCGCCGCGATTCAATCGCTGTCGCGCGCGATCAGTTCCAGTGGCCAGACTTCACGGATGATGCGTGCGCCTTCGGCGCCGGCGTAAGCCGGGATCGATGCCAGCAGCATTTCGGCCAACCGCTCGCCCATCGGCTCAAGCGCCGGGCGGAAGCCGGTCAGCGCCGGCGAAAAATAGCGGCAGAGCGGGGTGTCGACGATGACGATCACCGCAACGTCGTGGCCGGGCCTGATGCCCGCCTCGGCCAGAGCCTTGCAGCCGCCAAGCGCCATCGCATCATTGTTGAAGATGATGGCCGTCGGCGGGTCCTTGGAGCGCATGACCTTCGGCGTCACCGCGTAGCCGCCGGCCTCGTTGATGAAGCCGTCGGCGATCAACTCGGGGTCGAATTCGATGCCGTGCCGCCGCAACGCCTTGCGATAGCCGGCGAGGAACAGATAGCCGAAATTGAGGTCGAGCGACGGGCGGATGGCGGCGATGCGGCGATGACCGCGCGCGACGAGACGATCGACCGCGTCAGCCCCGGCTTTTTCGAAATCGAGGTCGAGCGAGGGATAGGCATCGCCGCCGGAGCGGCTGCGGCCGAGCGTCGCGAACGGGAAACCGGCCTGGGTCAGATAGTCGATGCGCTCGTCCTCGCGCCGCGTCCAGGCCAGCACCACCGCATCGGCCCGCCGCGTCTCGACGACACGGCGCAGGCGCTCCTGCTGATAGTCGCCCGGCGCGCCCATCACTACGATCAGGTCAAGGCCGCTTTCGGCGAGCTTGGCCTGCAACCCGGTCAGGAACGGAATGAAGAACGGCTCGCCATATTCCTGGTCGCCCGGATGCGGCTGCAGCATGAAGGCGATCGAATGGGTGGCGCCGCGCCGCAGGCTGCGGCCGGACTGGTTCGGTGAATAGTTCAGCTTCTTGGCCGCATCGAGCACGCGCTGGCGTGTGTCGGCATTGACGTCGGCGCGGCCGTTGAGCGCGCGCGACACCGTGCCGATGGAAATATTCAGGTGACGCGCAAGGTCGTGAATGCTGGACGCCAAAGGACAGTTCTCCCCCTTGCTTGGCTAGCACCGGCTGCTCTCCGGGCCAAGCCGACGCCACGATTTTTCACAGCCGGCCAATTGACATTCTACGCCATCGGGTGTGTTCTCGTAAACGTTTACGGAAGAACGTTTGCGGCTCTGCCGTGAACGCCGTGACGATCGGTCTGGAGGGGCCGAGAGGGAGGAGTGCTGGATGATCAATGTCGTCCTGGTCGGCTGCGGCGCGATGAGCAAGGCCTGGCTCGATGCGGCCAAGCAGATCGACGGGCTCGCCATTGTCGGCCTGGTTGATCTCGACGCTGAAAGGGCGCGGGCAAGGGCGCGCGAATACGAGCTTTCCGGCGCCGTCATCGGAACCGACCTCGACGCCGTGCTCGACCAGACCAGGCCCGACGCGGTATTCGACGTCGTGGTTCCCGCCGCCCGCCGCGAGGTCGCGCTTTCCGCCTTTGCCCACCATTGCCATCTTTTGACCGAAAAGCCGCTGGCCGACAGCCCGGACAATGCGCGTGCCATTGTCGAGGCGGCCCGCAGTGCCGGCCGCATCCATGCCGTCGTGCAGAACCGCCGCTATGTCGCCAATGTCAGGCGCATCCGGCGCTTTCTCGATTCCGGCGCCATTGGTGCGCCAACCAGCATCCACGCCGATTTCTTCGTTGCGCCGCATTTCGGCGGTTTTCGCGAAGAGATGCGCCATGTGCTGCTGCTCGATATGGCGATCCACACATTCGATGCGGCCCGCTACATGGTGGCCGGCGAACCGGCCGGCGTCTATTGCCAGGAGTGGGAGCCGACCAATTCCTGGTATCGGCAAGGGTCGTCGGCAACCGCAAGCTTCGACCTCGGCGGCGGCAAGCTGTTCACCTATGCCGGCAGCTGGTGCGCGGCCGGCTTCCGTACCAGCTGGGACAGCACATGGCGGATCGTCGCCGAGCGCGGCAGCATTGTCTGGGACGGCGCGGACGGGTTGAAGGCGGAAGTCGTGCGGCCGGTCCGTGAAGGCCTGTTCGACCGCACCGAACCGATAGCCGTGCCGCCGCTCGACCCGGCAGATCGCGTCGGCGGCCATCTCGGCATCATCCAGGATTTCGTCCGCGCCGTCGAGACCGGCACCGAACCGGAGACGCGCGGCGCCGACAACATCAAGAGCCTGGCCATGGTTTTCGCCGCAATCGAGAGCGCCGAAACCGGGCGCCGGGTCGCTATCGCCTCACAGGAAGGATCATGATGCCAAACCCGCTGCTCGACATCAGGATCGGCACCATGGTGCGGGCCAATCTGGACGACCCGGCCGCCTATGTCAGGCAGATCCTGCCGCTCGGCTTCGAGAGCATCCAGCCGTTCTTCTGGCAGACGCTGGGCGGCAAGAACATTCCGCGGTTGGCGGGCGAGATCCGCGAGGCGATCGGCGATGCCGATGTCGTCGTCTCGTCAATCGGGGTGTTCGGCAATCCGCTGGAGAGCGGTGAAGTCGATCGCGGCGTGCTCCAGGCGTGGGAAACGATCATCGACAACGCGCATCTGTTCGGCACCAATGTGGTCAGCGGCTTTACTGGCCGCATCCGCGGCAAGCCGCTGCCCGACAGCCTGCCGCGCTTCCGCGAGGTCTGGGGGAAGCTGGCAAAGCGGGCCGCCGACAAGGGCGTGCGCATCGCCTTCGAGAACTGCGCCATGGACGGCAATTGGGCCAGCGGCGACTGGAACATCGCCCATAATCCGGACGCCTGGGAGCTGATGTTCAACGAATTGCCAAACGACAATCTCGGCCTGGAGTGGGAGCCCTGTCACCAGTTGGTCTATCTGATCGACCCGATCCCGCAGATCCGCAAATGGGCGCCGCGCATCTTCCACGTCCATGGCAAGGACGCGACGGTGCGCTGGGACGTGATCCGCGAACATGGCGTGTTCGGCCGCCTGCCGTTCGTTCAGATGCGCACGCCGGGTTTCGGCGACAGCGACTGGGCGCGGGTGATCAGTGAGCTGCGGCTGGCCGGCTACAAGGGTGCCATCGACATCGAGGGCTGGCACGACCCGGTCTATCGCGGCGATCTCGAGATCACCGGCCAGGCGCGTGCGCTGGATTATCTCCAACAATGCCGGGGAGGCGCGAGCTACCTGCCGAACCCGGTGTGAGGCTAATGCATGTCGCGCAAAAGTGCCCAGCGGTTTTGCGATAACGACATGCATAAAAACAGGACAAGCCGGCGGGAGGTGCCGGCCAGCGAAAGATTGCGGCGCAATGCCGAAGCGATCGTCAAAACCCCTCGGCTAGCGAGGGAACAAAGGGAGGATAAGTGCATGAGCATTACGATGAGAAGGACAGTTCTGCGCTCGACCGTCGCGGCGGCCGCGATGGCGCTCGCCGCCGCACTCTCGATCCTGCCGGCGCAGGCGCTCGATGCCCAGTGGTGTAAGGATGTCCATATCCGTTTCTTCGTCGGCGGCGCCGAGGGCGATGCCTTCGGCACCATCGTCTATAATGGCGCCAAGCAGGCGGCGGCCGATCTCGGGCCGAAGGTCGACTACATCTTTTCCCAGTGGGATGTCGAGAAGATGGTGCAGCAATTGCGCGAGGCTGTCGCGGTCAAGCCCCAAGGCATCGCCATGATGGGCCACCCCGGCGACGCCGCGATCATGCCGCTGGCCGAACAGGCGCACAAGGACGGCATCAAGATGATGTACCAGAACGTGCCGGTGCCGACGGTCACGGCGGCGTTCGGCGGCGGCTATGTCGGTGCCCAGCAGGAGCAGCAGGGCCGCGCGCTTGGCGCCGAGGCGGTCAAGCTGGCCGGGCTCAAGGCCGGCGACAAGGCGATCATGATCGGCCCGTTCGAGAACGAGAGCCGCGGCGCGCGAGAACGCGGCACTGTCGCTGCCCTCAAGGAAGCGGGCGTCGAGGTCATACAGCTCTCCTCGCCGCCAAGCGGCGAATGGGCTTCTGACCCAAATCTGGCCCTTCCGGTGATCACCGCGGCACTGCTCAACAATCCCGACGTCAAGGCGGTTGGCTATCCCGGCGGACAGATGCTGGGCAACGTCCCGACTTACATGCAGGCGGCGGGCAGGAAGCCGGGCGATATCTTCAACTTCGGCTTCGACACCAGCCCGCAGATCGTCGAGGGCTTCAAGGGCGGCTGGGTGCAGCTGACGGCCGACCAGCAGCCGTTCCTGCAGGGCTATCTGCCGATCCTCAGCCTCTGCCAGCAGGTTGTGCTGGGTCTCGCACCGATGAATGTCGATACCGGCGCCGGCTTCGTCACGCCGCAGAATTACGAGATCGTCGCCGAGCTCGCCAAGCAGGCGCTGCGCTGACCTCCCAAGCCGTCGGCCGGGATCGAGCCCGGCCGGCGGGACCGCCGGCGAAAAGGCCGGCACGCGACAATCAAGCGAGGATCGCCATGGCCGAACGCATCATCGAACTGCGCGACATCACCAAGTCCTACGGCCAGGTCTATGCGCTGGGCGGGGTCAATCTCAGCGTCGATCGCGGCGAGGTGGTCGGCCTGATCGGCGACAATGGCGCCGGCAAGTCGACGCTGATCAAGATCCTGTCCGGCGTGGTCAAACCGACCAGCGGCGAGATTCTCGTCCGCGGCAAGCCGGTGACCGGATGGAGCCCTGCGCGCTCGCGCGACGCCGGTATCGAAACGGTGTTCCAGGACCGGGCGCTCGCCGTGCAGCAGACGATCGTACGCAATATCTTCATGGGCCGCGAACTCACCGGCTGGCTTGGCTGGCTGAAGGTCAACAAGGAGATCGCGGAGGCGAGCCGGCTGATGCGCGAGATCGGCTTCACCTCGAAAGTGTTCACGCCACAGTCGATCGTCGGCCAGCTCTCGGGCGGCGAACGCCAGGGCGTGGCGATCGCGCGGGCCATCTATAAGAAGGCGGAGCTGATTGTCCTCGACGAACCGACGACCGCGCTATCGCTGACCGAGACCGCCAAGGTCTTCCACTTCGTGCGCCAGGTGCGGGCGAGCGGTCGCTCGATCCTGTTCATCGGCCACAACATCCACCACGTCTTCGATATCGCCGATCGCTTCGTGGTGCTGGATCGCGGCAAGGTCGCGCTCAGCGCCGACCGCAGCGAGGTCAAATCGGCCGAAGACCTGATCAATTTCATGGAAGACGTCGCCCACCCCAGCGGATTGCCGGGGTTGCACGACGCGGGCGATGCGGGGAGGGCGGCACGATGAGCAAGACCATGGAACCCGATCTGCAGAGCCCCCTCGGCGGCACGCATAATGAGGCCGCCGGGAAAGAGTGGAGACACCCGTCCGACAATTGGCTGCGCGGGTTCATCCTCGACAACCGCGCCGCGCTCGGCACGCTTGCCGTGTTCATCGTCATGATGGCGGTGTTCATGATCGCCAACCCGATCGTCTTCACCACCTGGTATCTCTACAGCTCCGTACTCACCACGCTGCCGGTGGCGCTGTTCGTGGTGGTGCCGCTGGTCTTCGTCGTCACCTGCGGCGAGATCGACCTGTCGTTTCCGGCGACGATGGGCTTTGCCTCCTGGGTGTTTGCGCTGGTCGTGCAGGCCGGCTACGACCCGTTCCTCGGCATCGCCGCCGCAATCGTCACCGGCATGCTGCTCGGCTTCCTGGTCGGCTCGCTGGTCGTCTATGGCGGGCTGTCGTCGCTGATCGCCACGCTCGGCATGAATTTCCTGCTGCGCGGCCTGATCCAGATCATCAACGAGGGCAGGTCGACGGCACTGACCGGTCTTGCCGACAGCTGGGCCTACAAGATCTTCTCCAGCCAGCTTTATGGCATTCCGGTGCAGATCTTCTGGGCCATCGGCTTCGTCGTGCTGTCGGCGCTGCTTTACAACCGCCATCGCTTCGGCGCGCAGGTCAAGGTGGTCGGCGACAATCCAGACAGCGCCCAGCAGATGGGTATCGACGTCAAGCGCGTCAGGGTGAAGGTGTTCGTCTTCGTCGGTATCGGCGCGGCGATCGCCGGCACCTTTTCGGTGATGATCAACTTCACCTGGTGGCCGACGGCGGGCGACGGATACCTGCTGCCGGTGCTGGCATCGGTGTTCGTCGGCGGCACCCCGACCTGGGGCGGCATCGGCACGGTTGTCGGCGGCGCGATCGGCGCGGTCACGGTCTCGTTCATCCAGACCGGCGTCGTCGCGGCAGGCCTGAGCGGCTTCTATGTCCAGTTCTTCAACGGCCTGATCATCATCCTGTCGCTGCTCGGCCATAAGTGGAACCAGGCGCGGTATCGCTAGCGCCCGGCGGCCTCACACCCCGGTGACAAATCCATCCAGCACGCGTTTCTGGCCCGCCTTGTCGAAGTCGATGGTCAGCTTGTTGCCTTCGATGGCGGAGATGTTGCCGTTGCCGAATTTCTGGTGGAAGACGCGGTCGCCGACGCTGAAGGGGGACGGCGTGTCGGCGACGGATTTGGCGACCAGCTCGCCGTCGATGGTGCGGCCCTTGACCGAGGTGCGGCCGGCGCCGTAGCCGGAGTCGGTTTCGCCATAGCCGATGCGCTCGACCTGGTGGCCGGAGCGGGTGCCCCAATTGCGGTCGGTCGCCTCGGTGCGGTTGGCCTGAGCGCGCTGCCAGCCCGGTGTCGCATAGGTGCTGGAGAAAGCGCCGGATTTTTCAGCACCGTTATTGCCGCCAATGTTGTCGAAGCGCGATGCCCCATAAGGGTTCTGCCTGCCTGCACCTTGGCCGCCACGACCGGAGGCGAACGAGCCGCCGCCATAGGCATTGCCGTAGCCGCCGTAGGAGTTGCCGCTCTCGGAAACTTCGACATGGGCTTCCGGCAGCTCGTCGATGAAGCGTGACGAGATGGTCGATTGCCAGAGGCCGTGGATGCGGCGGTTGGAGACGAACCAGATGTGCAGGTTCTTCTTGGCGCGGGTCAGCCCGACATAGGCGAGGCGGCGTTCCTCCTCCAGCCCTGAGCGGCCGCCCTCGTCGAGGGAACGCTGGTGCGGGAACAGGCCTTCCTCCCAGCCGGGCAGGAACACGGTTTCGAATTCGAGGCCCTTGGCCGAATGCAGCGTCATGATGTTGACGGCATCGAGTTCGGCGTTCTGCTCGGCGTCCATCACCAAGGCGACATGTTCAAGGAAGGAGCGCAGCGATTCATACTCCTCCATGGAGCGGATCAGTTCTTTTAAGTTCTCGAGCCGACCGGGCGCTTCGACCGAGCGGTCGTTCTTCCACATGTCGGTGTAGCCGCTCTCCTCCAGAATGGTCTCGGCGAGCTCGGTGTGCGGGGTGGTTTCCAGCGCCTTCTGCCAGCGCTCGAAATTGGCCGCGACCTCACGAAGTGCGGCGCGTGGCTTCGGCTTCAGCTCGTCGCTCTCGGCGAGTTTTGCCGCCGCCTCCAGCATCGGGATGCGCAGCGAGCGTGCGGTGTCGTGGATCTGGCGGATGGTGGCCTCGCCCAAGCCGCGCTTCGGCACGTTGACGATGCGCTCGAAGGCGAGGTCGTCGGCGCCTTGCGCAACGACGCGGAAGAAGGCCAACGCATCGCGGATTTCGAGGCGCTCGTAGAAGCGCGGGCCGCCGATGACGCGGTAGTTGAGGCCGAGCGTGACGAAGCGGTCCTCGAATTCGCGCATCTGGAAGGACGCGCGGACGAGGATCGCCATGTCGTTGAGATTGTGCTTCTGGCGCTGATAAGCCTCGATGGTCTCGCCGACGGCGCGGGCCTCCTCTTCGGAATCCCAGGCGGCGTGGACATGCACCTTCTCGTCGTCCTCGGCGATCTTTTCGGTGAACAGCGTCTTGCCGAAGCGGCCCTCATTGTGGGCGATGAGGTGGGAGGCGGTGCCGAGGATGTGCGCGGTCGAGCGATAGTTGCGCTCCAGCCGGATGATGGTGGCGCCGGGAAAATCCTTGTCGAAGCGCAGGATGTTGTCGACCTCGGCGCCGCGCCAGCCATAGATCGACTGGTCGTCGTCGCCGACGCAGCAGATATTTACGGTGGACAGGCGCGGGCTTCCCTCCCCCTTGAGGGGAGGGTGGCCGGGCGAAGCCCGGTCGGGTGGGGTCCGTGCGGCAGTGCTTGACCTACCGGCGGCAGTGCTCGACGCTCTAGCGGTGCCTTCTGCGGCAACCCCCTCCGCCCGCTTCGCGGGCACCTCCCCCTCAAGGGGGGAGGATTGCGGCCGCTGTGCCAGCAGCCGCAGCCACATGTACTGGGCGGTGTTGGTGTCCTGATATTCGTCGACGAGGATGTAGCGGAAGCGCTTGTGGTATTCCTTCAGCACGTCCGGATTGGCGCGGAAGATGCGGATCGGATGGCACAGGAGATCGCCGAAGTCGCAAGCGTTCAGCGTTTTCAGCCGCTCCTGATAGGCCTTGTAGAGCTCGCGGCCCTTGCCGTTGGCGAAGGCACGGGCATCGCCCTCGGGGATGTCGGCGGGGCCAAGGCCCTTGTTCTTCCAGCCGTCGATCATCTGGGCGAACTGCTTGGCCGGCCAGCGCTTGTCGTCCAGCCCTTCGGCCTGGATAAGCTGCTTGATCAGGCGCACGACATCATCCGTGTCGAGAATGGTGAAGTCGGATTTGAGCCCGGCCAGCTCGGCATGTCTGCGCAGCAGCTTCACTCCAATCGAGTGGAAGGTGCCGAGCCACGGCATGCCCTCGACATTGCCTTCACCGATCAACAGGCCGATGCGCTGCTTCATCTCGCGCGCCGCCTTGTTGGTGAAGGTGACGGCGAGGATCTGCGAGGGGAAAGCCTTGCCGGTGGCAAGGATGTGGGCGATGCGGGTGGTCAGGACGCGCGTTTTGCCGGTGCCGGCGCCGGCCAGCACCAGCACCGGGCCTTCGGTGGTTTCCACCGCCAGCCGCTGCTCGGGGTTGAGGCCGTTGAGATAATCGGGCGCGTTGTTCTGGTTGCTGCGGGCAGCCATGGCGCGCGCGGCAATGCCCGACGGGGCCGCGGGCCGCGCGTTCGGTTCGTCAAAAAAGGGCATGTCTTCCGAAAAGCCGGACATCTCCCCCCGAATGTAGTGATTCGGCAGCGAAAGGCCAGAAGTGTCTCCGTTTTGTTCTCTGTCCAGTCGGTAGACTCACAATCTGAATGGGTCCGCTAACCAAAACGCCGGGCTTGCTGAGGGTCGGCACCGTAAAACGCCGAGCTTGCTTGACAGGGGAAGCGGGCCGGAGAAAGTTGCGTGGGGGCAGGAGCGCAATGCCGGGTTGCCCATGGACGCGTCGCGGAGCGCACCAGTCGAAGGAGCACCGTCTTGGCTGTGGTCATTACCTCCCTGATCCTTTTCCTCATCGGCTTGGCGGTTGGCGGCGGCGGCATCTGGCTCGTGACGCTGGGCGGCAGCTGGTACTACGTCATCGTCGGTCTAGCTTTCCTTGTCGCGGCCTGGCTGCTCTACAGGCGCAGATCCACGGCGCTGTGGCTCTACGCGGCGATCGTGCTCGGCACGCTCGCCTGGGCGGTCTGGGAGATTGGCTTCGACTGGTGGGAGCTCGGCCCGCGCGGCGGCATCATCGTGCTTGTCGCGCTATGGCTGTTGACGCCATGGGCGCGGCGCGGGCTTACCGGTCCCGACGGACGCGCGCCGCTTATCCTCGCCGTGCTGGCATCGCTTGCCGTCGCCGGCTATTCGATGACGACCGATCCAAAGGATATTGCGGGTGAACTCAACACCGACAAGGTGACGCCGACGGCCGATCTTGGCGGCAACGTGCCGGCTGGCGAATGGCACTATTACGGTCGCACGCAATATGGCCAGCGCTATTCGCCGCTCGACCAGATCACCGCTGAAAACGTTGCCAATCTGCAGCCGGCCTGGACCTACCGCACCGGCGACGTGAAAGGGCCCGACGACATCGGCGAGACGACCTATCAGGTGACGCCGCTAAAAATCGCCGACACGCTCTACATCTGCACGCCGCATAATTTCGCCATCGCCATCGATGCCGCGAGCGGCAAGGAGAAATGGCGGTTCGATCCGCAGGTCAAGCTCAACAAGGACCGCCAGCACCAGACCTGCCGCGGCGTGTCCTATTATGCCGATGCCAAGGTCGCCGCCGGCCAGCCCTGTGCCACACGCATCTACCTGCCGACATCCGACGCCCGGCTGATCGCGCTCGATGCGGCGAATGGCCAGGTCTGCCCGACTTTCGCCGAAGGCGGCACGCTGAACCTGCTCGCCAACATGCCATATCCGAAGCCGGGCTATTATTATTCGACCTCGGCGCCGCTGATCGTCGCCAACAAGATCATCGTCGGCGGCGCGGTCAACGACAATTATTCGACGCAGGAGCCGTCCGGGGTCATCCGTGCCTACGATGCCGACACCGGCGCGCTGTTGTGGAATTGGGATTCCGGCAATCCGGACCAGACGACGCCGCTGCCGCCGGACCAGACCTACACCAACAACTCGCCCAACATGTGGTCGACGGCAAGCGCCGACGAGAAGCTCGGCCTGCTTTATGTGCCGCTCGGCAACAAGACGCCGGACCAGCTCGGCGCCGGGCGCAGCGCCAATGACGAGAAATTCTCCTCGTCGATCACCGCGCTCGATCTCAACAGCGGACAATTGCGCTGGGTGCGGCAGACCGTGCACCACGATCTCTGGGACATGGACGTGCCGGCGCAGCCGACGCTGGTCGACATCACCACGGAAAGTGGCGTGGTGCCGGCGCTGGTCGGGCCGACCAAGCAGGGCGACCTCTATGTGCTCGACCGGCGCAGCGGCGAGCCGATCGTTCCGGTCAAGGAAGTGCCGGCACCGGGCGGCGCGATCGAGGGCGACCATACCTCGCCGACGCAGCCGGTCTCGGATCTCAGCTTCAGTCCGAAACCGCTGACCGGTGCCGACATGTGGGGCATTACCATGTTCGACCAGCTGGCCTGCCGGATCGAGCTCCGGAAGTTGCGCTATGAGGGCCGCTACACGCCGCCGTCGCTGCAAGGCTCACTGATCTATCCCGGCAATTTCGGCACCTTCAACTGGGGCGGCGTGGCAGTCGATCCGGTCCGGCAGGTGATGTTCGGCATGCCGACATACCTGGCGTTCATCTCCAAGCTGGTGCCGCGCGCCGACGTGCCGCCGCCCGGTGACACCAAGGGCAGCGAACAAGGCCTGAACCGCAATGACGGTGCGCCTTACGCAGTGATATTGAAGCCGTTCCTGTCGCCGCTCGGCATTCCCTGCCAGGCGCCGCCCTGGGGCTATGTGGCGGGTGCCGACCTTCGGACCGGCAAGATCGTCTACAAGCATCGCAACGGCACCGTCTACGACATGACGCCGCTGCCGCTGCCGTTCAAGGTCGGCGTGCCCGGCATTGGCGGGCCGATGATCACTGCCGGCGGCGTCGCCTTCCTCGGTGCGGCGGTCGACGACTATGTGCGCGCCTATGACCTGACGACCGGCAAACAGCTCTGGCAGGCGCGGCTGCCGGCCGGCGGGCAGTCGACACCGATGACCTACACGGTAGCCGACGGACGCCAGTTGGTCGTCATCGTTGCCGGCGGCCACGGCTCGGTCGGTACCAAGCCGGGCGACTATGTGATGGCCTATACGCTGCCGAAATAGAGAAGTTCCTTCAGAGCCCGAGATGCCCTTTCAGGTCGGGTACCGATGCAAGTACCTCACTGGTCAGCTGCGGGCCGGCGGCTGTCTCGGCCTGCTGGACCAGCATCGTGCCGGCCTGGCTGATCTGAGCGAGCGTGAGGCCTGATGCCTTGAGTATGGCGACGCCGTTGATCAGCGCGCCGGTCTTTTCGCCGAGAGCGCCACCGAGCGCGCCCTCCAGCGAGGACAGGAGGCCACCACCGGAAGCTGCGCCGGGAGCCATGACATCATATTGCTTGGCCAGGGCGTCGGCTCCCGGGATTTTGGCGAAGAAGCTGGACAGGGTCCTGCCTTCCGCCTCGTGTTCGAGCACCGAGAAAATCGTGCCGGCGATCTTTTCCGTCAAAGCCTGGTTGAGACCGGATTTCTGGGAGACGGTGTTGATGATGTCCTGAACGTCCATGACCTTTCCTCAGGCTTTGGTGTTTGCGGGCGGGTGCCGGTTGGCGCGGATCTTGATCAACGATCGTTTGAATGCGGTGAAGGCAGTGAACCGCAGCGCCAGCAAAGCCATAGCGGCGAGGGCGAACCCACTTGCCAGAAGCGGGGAGGGAAAGGTCATGGCATATTCCTTCGTCGTCAATCAGGCATTCTTTTCCCGCCAAATGGCCATTCTCGTTCGCCAAATGGCCCGAGTGAGGCATAGCCCGGTAACTTCTTTTTACATCGTGGTGCGTGCATTTAGCATTGCCACAAAGGACCAAAATTTAACGACAGTGCGGCGCGCGGCATCACGGCGTCGTGCAGGGACTTACGGCAGCCTCACTCAGCCGTGACTGGACCAGGCAAGCTTCGGCTCTATGTTGCCGCGGGGGGCGAGGAGCAAGCCATGACAACACCTGCCGGACCCACTGCCGCCGAGCCTGTCATTACCCAGGCGATGATCGATGCCTATGACGAATACACCCATCTGACGCTCGACCGGCGGCGCTTCATGGAGCAGTTGACCAGGCTTGCCGGATCGGGTGCGGCAGCTGCCGCGATCGCGCCGCTGCTGGCGGCGAACTCGGCCCAGGCGGCAATCGTGGCGGAAGACGATCCGCGTGTGAAAGGCGAGGACATCAGCTATCCCGGCAGCGCCGGCGAGATGAAGGGCTATCTGGTCAGGCCGGCGGACCAGACCGGCAAGCTTGGCACCGTCATCGTGGTGCACGAGAACAGGGGTCTCAACCCGCATATTCGCGATGTGGCGCGGCGCGTTGCGCTGGAAGGGTTCGTGGCGCTTGCGCCGGACTTCATGACACCGCTCGGCGGCACACCGGACGATGAAAACAGGGCACGTGACCTGTTTTCCCAGCTCGATCCAGCACAGGTCGCCGCCAATGCCGTGGCAACCGTCGCCTACCTCAAAGGCTACAAGGACGGCAACGGCAAGGTCGGCGCCGTCGGCTTCTGCTGGGGCGGCGGCACGGTGAACATGCTGGCCGTCAACGCGCCGGACCTCGCCGCCGCCGTCGCCTATTACGGCATGCAGCCACAGGCCGAGGACGTGCCGAAGATCAAGGCCGCGCTCATGCTGCATTATGCCGGGCTCGACACCCGCACCAATGCCGGCATCGATGCCTTCAAGAAGGCACTCGACGCGGCCCATGTCGAATACTCGGTCTATGTCTATGAAGGCGCCAACCATGCCTTCAACAACGACACGTCGGCGGCCCGCTATGACAAGAAGGCGGCTGACCTCGCCTGGGGCAGGACGATCGCCTTCCTCAAGGAGAAACTGGCCTGATCAGTCCGGCGCCGGCTTATGGAACGCCACGCCGGCCACCACCAGGGCGATGCCAAGGCAGTCGGTGAGGCTCGGCACCTGCCGCAGCACGATGACGCCGATCAACGTTGCGGTGACCGGCAGCAATGACAGCATCAGCGCGAAGCTGGAGCGCGGCAGCCGCGACATGGCAAGCTGGTCGCAAATATAGGGAATGACCGACGAGCAGATGCCGACGCCGACCGCCGCAAGCAGCAGCGGCGGCGCCGAGAAAGCCGGCAGAGCATCGGCGAAACCGATCGGCAGAACGACGAGAAGGGCGACCGCCATGGCGGCACCCAGCCCGGCGATGCCGTCGCCGGCGCCGCCGCGCGCGACGCGGTGGCCGAGCACGATGTAGCCAACGAACAGCGTGCCGTTGAGGAAGGCCCAGAACAGGCCGACGGGATCGCTCGACCATTTGACGTCGATCAGCAACAGGGTGCCGGCGACAGCGATTGCGAGGGCGGCGAGATTGCGCGGGCTTTTGAGGCCAACAAGCGCAACGCCGATGGTGCCGACGAATTCGATCGCCGCCACCAGCGAGATCGGCAGCCGGTCGAGCGCCAGGTAAAACGAGCAATTCATCACCCCAAGGCAGACGCCGAAAGCCACAAGCAACAACCGCGTCGAGCGATCGGCGCGGGCGAAGACCGCCCATGGCCGGGTCAATGGGGCAAAGACGAGTGCCGCGGTGGCGATGCGCAGCCAAGCCATGCCGAGCACGCCGACATGCGGGAACAGCAGCACCGCGAAGGCCGGTCCGAGATAGTGGAACACGGCGCTGACGCCGAACCAGAGATGCGGCGGGACCGCGTTTGCCAAGGTAAAGGCGGGGCCGGCGAGTGCCGGACTTGCCGCTGGGGCTTGCGTCCGATCTTGCATGGGATCAGTATCGCAGGCGATTTTTGCCATTGATATGGATGATGGCCGGGCATTGCGGCCATTTCCTTTCCGAAAGCAAGGAGTATTCCGCTGAAACGCCTTCGAAATGAAAATATCGATCTGGATCCGGCGGATCTGAAAATCCTGCGCCTGCTGGAAAAGGACGCGCGCACCAGCACCGCCGAACTGGCGCGGTCGGTCGGCCTGTCGGCGCCGAGCGTGGCCGAGCGCATCAAGCGGCTGCAGGAGAGCGGCGTGATCGAGGCCTATACGGTGCGCATCAATCCGGCCGCGCTCGGCATGAAATTGTCGGCGTGGCTGCGCATCAGGCCGGTGCCGGGCCAGCTCGCTGTCGTGGCCGAAATCATCCGCGACCTACCGGAGATCGCCCAATGCGACCGGGTCACCGGTGAAGACTGTTTCATCGCGCTGGCGCATGTCGCCTCGGTGGCCGAGCTCGAGCGGGTGATCGACCGGATCATTCCGTTCGCGATGACCAATACGGCGATCATCCAGTCGTCGCCGGTGGTGCCGCGATCGCCGCTGGGTGCGGTGAAGCGCCAGCCTTGACACTTGGGATCGTTCGTCAGCACATCATCAGAAATGCAAACCGGACGGCCGGTCTGTTTTTTCCCCCACCGTTCAGGCGTGGCCGCGTTTCATCCGCGCCTGCTTCAGGATGGCGCGCCAGCGGATCATGGCGAAGGGGATCGGCTCGTTGTTGTTGGCGATGTGGAAGATCTCGTTATTGAGGTTCTTCAGCGAGCGCCAGAAATCATAGTCGGTGATGCGTGGATCAGCCGCCAGCCTGTCCGCCTCGACCTTGATATCGGTTTTCATGCACGTTCCCCGAACCGCTGCTGCTCCGCCGCCCGTATCGCAATTCGATGCGGACGGTTTTCCAACGCCGCGCTGAGTCGTTCAACGTCTCAATTCGGCTTGTTCACGTTAAAACCTCGGTAAGGTTAACGGCGGTTGGACCGTGGTTCAAGCCTGCTTACGACGAATCCCGATCGAGCGGCCGGCGCGCTCCGGCATCGGCAGGGCGGCATGGGCGGCGCGCATCGCTTCCACCCTGGCCAGGACGTCGGCGGGGAAGGGCGCTACCTTCGGGCCAGCCATGTCGACGTGCAGCGACAATGTTTCTGAAGTGGCGGCGAGCCAACCGTCGACATGACGGATTTCCTGATAGGCCCTCAGCCGCTTCTCGTCATGGTCCAGCAGCTGGAACGAAACGGTGACCTTGTGGTCGAGATGCAACTCCTGGACGTAGCAGACATGGACTTCCGCCGTGTAGATGGTCAGCCGTCGTTCTTTCACGTAATCCGGCCCCATCCCCATCATCTCGAAGGCTTCGTCGGAGCAACGATCGAAAAGCACGTTGTAGTAGGCCATGTTGAGATGGCCGTTGTAGTCGATCCAGGCCTCCTCGATGTCCATGGCGCGGGAGACGAAAGGGGCGGGGATGGGCATCGGAAACTTCCTTCTCGTCATGCCGGGATGAGCGTGGACTGGACAGAGCGTGGTTCGTGAGACTACGCATCCGTAGATGCAGAACAAGGGTGGACGCTGGTCCATTCGCGGAGGAATCGATGGCTCTAAGCGACCTCAATCCGGTCGAGCGCAACGAAGAAGGCATTGCCGCCGTACTCGGCATCCTCAAGCAGCGGCTCGGCGAGCGATTCCAGACCGGCCAGGCGATCCGGGCCCAGCACGCGCACACCACGACCTATATTCCGACGCAGGCGCCGGACGGCGTCGCCTTTGCCGAGACGACGGAGGAGGTGCAGGAGATCGTGCGCGCATGCGCGGCGCATCGCGTGCCGGTGATCGCCTTTGGCGTCGGTTCCTCGCTGGAAGGCCACACCAATGCGCCGGGCGGCGGCATCTCGCTCGATACGTCACGCATGAACCGCATCATTGCGGTCAATCCGCAGGACCTCGACTGCACGGTCGAGCCCGGCGTGACGCGCGAGGACCTCAACCGGCATCTGCGCGACACCGGCCTGTTCTTTCCGATCGACCCGGGCGCCAACGCCTCGCTCGGCGGCATGGCGGCGACACGAGCGTCGGGCACCAACGCGGTGCGCTACGGCACGATGCGCGAAAACATCCTGTCGTTGACGGCGGTGATGGCCGACGGGGAAGCAGTGACGACCGGCAAGCGCGCCAAGAAGAGCTCGGCCGGCTATGATCTGACGCGGCTGCTGATCGGTTCGGAAGGCACGCTTGGCATCATCACCCAGCTGACCTTGAAGCTGCAGGGCATTCCACAGGCGATTTCAGGCGGCGTCTGCCCGTTTCCCAGCCTCGAGGCGGCGTGCAACGCGGTGATCGCGACCATCCAGATGGGCATTCCGGTGGCGCGCATAGAATTGGTCAACGCGCTGCAGATGCGGGCGATGAAGACCTATTCGAAGGTCGACTATCCGGAGAGCCCCTGCCTGTTCGTCGAGTTCCACGGCAGCGATGCCGGCGTCGCCGAACAGGCCGAGACCTTCGGCATGATCGCCGAGGAAAATGGCGGCGGTCCGTTCCTGTGGACCAGCGTCGCCGAAGAGCGGACAAAATTGTGGAAAGCCCGGCACGATGCCTACTGGTCGTCGCTGACGCTGCGGCCGGGCGCCAAGGGCCTGTCGACCGATGTCTGCGTGCCGATCTCGCGCTTTGCCGAATGCGTCACGGAGACCGAGGCGGATATCGCCGAGATGGGCCTGATCGCCCCGATCGTCGGCCATGCCGGCGACGGCAATTTCCATGTGCTGGTGCTGATGGACGTGGATGACCCGAAAGAGATCGCACTGGCCGAAAAATTCGTGGCGCGGCTCAATATGCGCGCCATCGCCATGGACGGCACCTGCACTGGCGAGCACGGCATAGGGCAAGGCAAGATCGGCTTCCTGCGGCATGAGCTCGGCCATGGCGTCGACATCATGCGCACGATCAAGCAGGCGCTCGATCCGCTGAATATCATGAACCCGGGGAAGATACTGCCGGGAAAGGACTGACGTCAGGTCGCCGCCGTGCCCCTATTTGCCTCTTTATCGACACGCTGATGCGGGTAGAGTGCCACTGACTTTCAATCAACTATCCAGGAGTTTATGCTCGCACGCCTGTTCGTGATCTTCGGTGGGCTTCTCGTGCTGGTGCTGTGTGCGGCGCTGGTGGTGCCGTACTTTGTCGACTGGACAGGTTACCGTGCCGATTTCGAGCGCGAGGCCAGTGCCGTCCTGGGCCGCAAGGTGACCGTGCGAGGCGATGCGACGGCAAGGCTGTTGCCGTTCCCCTCGGTGACCTTTTCCAACGTCGCCGTTGCCGGTGGCCCTAACGGCCAGCCGGCGATGACCGTCGAAACTTTTTCGATGGATGCAGAACTCGCGCCATTCCTGCGCGGCGAGGTGCTGATCTTCGACATGCGCCTAGTGCGGCCGAAGGCGACGATTGACATCGCCGCCGACGGCACGGTCGACTGGACGATACGGCCGTCCTCGCCCTTCGATCCCGGCCAGATCTCCATCGAGAAGCTGACGGTGACGGAAGGACAGATCGCGCTCAGCCACGCCGCCGGCGGGCGCAGCCATCTTATTTCCGAGATCAACTCGACGATCTCGGCCAAGTCGCTGGCCGGCCCCTGGCGGCTGGACGGCTCGCTGTTGCTGGACGGGTTGCGGACCACGATCGCCGCTTCCACCGGCAAGGCCGAACCGGACGGGCAAATGCGGCTCAGGCTCAAGGCCGATCCGGACGCCTATCCGCTGGTCATCGAGACCGACGGCAATGTGGGCCTCGTCGAGGGCGCCGCCGTCTATTCGGGCCAGTTCAAGATATCGGGCGCAGACCAGACTGCGGCGCGGCAGCTGGGCACCGGCGGCGAGGCGCTGAAAGTCAGCGCCGGCAAACCGGACCCGGGCTTCAGGCTGAACGGCAAGTTTTCGCTCGACCACCAGAAGCTCGGCGTCGACGAATTCCGCTTCGAGACCGGGCCGCGCGACAATCCCTACACTGCCGACGGCAAGGCTGCGGTCGACCTTGGGCTGAAGCCGCATTTCTCGATCGAGGCCAATGGCGCGCAGGTGCAGTTCGACGAGGCCGTGGGGGCGGCGGCCGGTGCCGGATTGACGCTGTCCGAGCGGGTGGCGGCGCTGGAGCAGGCGCTGCTCGACCTGCCGAAGCCGACCATACCGGGCACGGTCGAGGTTAAACTGCCGGCGGTGGTGGCAGGCGATACCACCGTTCGCGACGTGCACCTGTCCGCCGAGCCAGCCGAGGGCGGCTGGGCGGTAAAATCGCTGGCCGCCACGCTGCCCGGCCGCGCCAAGCTGGAAGCCAACGGCATGGTCAGCGTCGAGGACCATTTCGGTTTCACCGGATCGCTGCTTCTGGCGGTGGCGCAGCCCTCCGGCTTCGCCGCATGGCTGTCGAAGGACGTCGACGAGGCGATCCGCCGCTTGCCGGCCGCCGGCTTCAAGGCCAAGGTGGATTTGAGCGAGAAGCACCAGGCCTTCAGCGATCTCGAACTCATCCTCGGCAAGGCGAAGTTCTCCGGCCGCATCGATTCCAGCCAGCCCGACGACACAAGGCCATCGGTGCTGATGCAACTGGAAGGTGGCGAACTCGATGTCGACGGGCTCGCCGCCTTCGCCTCGATCTTCGTCAGCGACAAGGGCGCCAACCGCTTTTCCGACCGCGACCTCGATTTCCAGATCAAGGCCGGGCCGGTCAGCGCCGGCGGGTTGACCGCCGATAGCGTCGACACCGCGCTTAGATTGCGCGAGGGGCTGCTTGAGATCGACCGACTGTCGGTCGGCGGACTTGCCGGCGCCTCGATCAGCGCCACCGGCCGGATCAAGGATTTCCCGGCGAGCCCGACCGGCAAGCTCGACGCCTCGGTGGTCGCCGTCGACCTCAAGCCGCTGATCGACGTCGCCGTCCAGCATTATCCCGGCAATGCAGTGCTGAAGGGCCTGGCGGAGCGTGCTGCTGCCTATCCCGAGCTGTTCCAGGATGCGCGTATCGATGCGGTCACGAGTGCCGCAGACAATGGCGATGGTACGACCGGACTGGCAATGAGCGCACAGGGCAAGGCCGGTGGCTCGGCCTTTTCGGCGTCGTTATCCGGCAAAGGGGCGCTCGACCGGCCTCTCGAAGCGCCGGTGACGCTGACCTTCAACGCAAGGAATGCCGACGCCACGGCGCTGCTGGCGCTTTACGGTTTGCCGGCGCTGCCACTCGGCATGCTCGGCGAGGCGACCACCGAGGTCTCGGCCAAAGGCACGCTTGGCGGTGGCCTGGCGACACGATTCAGCCTGGCCGGCAACGACTTCAAAGCTGGTTTCGACGGGACAATTGCCGACACGGCTCAAGGCGCGGCCGCCAAGGGCAAGGTCAGCCTTGAAACGGCCGACATCGAGCCATGGCTGATGACGACCGGCGTTGGCCTGCCCGGCATGGGCACCGGCATGTCGACGTCGCTTGCAGCCGATGCCGATTACGGCAATGGTCTCCTGGTGCTGAGCGGCCTCAGCGGCGCCGTCAACGAAGCGGCGGTCTCCGGTGACGTAAATATCGACATCAAAGAGGGGCTGCCGCATCTTGCCGGCGCGCTGTCGCTGGACGAGCTGGACCTCGATCCGATGGCGGTGATGCTGTTCGGCGACCAGGCCTTCCTTGTCAATGACAGGACCTGGCCGACAGCACCGTTCAGCCAGAAATCCAGTCTGCCATTTACCGCCGATCTCGATCTGACGGCGGCGTCGCTTGCCGCCGGCCCGCTTGCCACCGCCTATGACGCTGCGCTGTCGCTGCAGCTCGACCAGGAGGGCATCCGCGTTTCCGACCTCAAGGCAAAGTTCCTCGGCGGCGCGTTGACTGGCCTGTTCGAGCTCAAGAACAATGACGGCACCGGGCTTTTCTCCAGTCAGATGAAACTCGCCGGCGCCGATCTGGTAGCCGTGCTGCCGGAGGCCGGCATCAGCGGAAGCGGCGAGTTCTCGACGGCGCTTTCGACCAGCGGCAAATCGGTCGACGCGATGGTTGCGGCGCTGTCCGGTTCCGGCACGGCGACGCTGAAGGGCATGACTATTGCCGGCTTCAATCCCGATGCCTTTGGCGCATTCATTGCCAAGGCCGACGCGATAGGGCGCGATATCGACGCGTCGAAGACCGCCGGCTTTGTGCCGCAGATCGCCGCGGCGGGCAGTTTTCCGGCGCAGGACACCGATATTGCCTTCACCATCGCCGGCGGCACGCTGAGGGCGCCGCCGGTCAAATTCGAAAGCCCGGGCGCGACGCTGTCCGCCGACATCACCGCCGATCTGAACACCAGCACCGTCGATGCCAAGGGCGAGATCGCCTACCGGCCCGGCGATGAGGCGCTGGTCGGCTCCGAACCGATTTTGAATTTCAGCGTCGACGGGCCGTTTGGCGCCACCAAACGGCAGTTCGACAGCGAGCCGCTGGCACAGTTCCTGACCCAGCGTGCGCTGGAAAAGGAGCAGCAGCGGGTCGAAGCCATGCAAGCCGCACTGCTCGAGAAACAAAGGCTGCGGCGTGAGGTGCGCTACTACGCTGCGCTGCAAACCGAGCGTGAAAGAGCGGCGGAGGAACTGCGCAGGCAACAGGAAGCAGCGCGGCTGAAGGCCGAGGCCGACGCCAAGGCAAAGGCCGAAGCCGAGGCTCAGGCCCAGGCCGAAGCCGAGGCGAGGGCGCAGGCTGAAGCCAAGGCGAAGGCTGAAGCGGACGCCAAGGCACAGGCGGATGCGGAGGCGAGGGCGCAGGCTGAGGCCAAAGCGAAAGCTGAAGCGGACGCCAAGGCAAAGGCCGAAGCTGAGGCGCAGGCCCAAGCCGAAGCGGAGGCCAGGGCGCAGGCTGAAGCCAAGGCAAAGGCGGATGCAGCGGCGAAAGCCGAAGCCGAGGCCAGGGCGAAAGCCGAGGCGGCTGCAAAGGCCGCAGCGGATGCCGAAGCCAAAGCCAAGGCGGCGCAACAGGCTGCCGAGGAAGCAGCGCAGGCCGAAGAACAGCAACGCCAGAGGGCGGAAGAGGCGTTGCGGATCGCCTCGGAAGAGAAGGCAAGGCTCGACGCCGAACGCAAGGCCGCGGCGGAGCGCGCGGAACGGGAGCCACCGGCCGCAAACAACGTGCCACCGCCAGTGCAGCCCCCGCCAAAGCTCAAGCTCGATCCCTCGTCGATCGACGATCTGCTGAAATCGCTGAATGGCGGGTGACGGCGCATCCCTTATGTGTCGCCTCCAGCAAGCAAGCGCTTCAGCATCGGCTCGATCCGCCCGAGTTCGTCGAGATGAGCGGCTGACAGATCGGCGAGACTGTCGTCGGCGCGCTCGGTCAGCCGCAGCAGCACGCGGCGGTGGTCCTCCTCGTCGTGGTCCCTCGCGACCAGCCCGGCTTCGCAAAGACGGTTGACCAATTCCACTGCGCTGTGATGGCGGATGCGCAGGCGCTCCGCGAGGTCGCCAATGGTCACTGGCCCTCCGCCGGGGAACCCTTTGATTGCAAGCAGGGCCTGATGCTGGCGTGGTGTCACCAACATCGCTCGTGCCCGCCATCCTCGGTGGCACGGCCGGCGACCCATCCGCAAGTCGGCACGCCGCCAGAAAGCAAGGTCTGCAAATGAAGTCCGATCACGCCAACCCCGGCCATCTGCGCGATTTTACCACCGATGCCCGGGTGCTGCTCATTGCCGGCATAGCGGTGGTGGTTGCGACGGCGGGGTTGTTTGCCGGCATTGCCCTCTTGAAGCTGATCCGGCTTGCCACGAACATCGCCTATTTTGGCCAGTTCACGCTCGCCGACCTGAAACTGCAGGATACGCTGCTTGGCAGGCCGAAGAACGCGACCGCTCGGCTTTGCTGGGCTTCCGTATCCGGCGCAGGAAACAGGATAGCGTTGCCTGAAGGCTACAACTTGCTGCGCTTGGCCCAATCCAGCACATAGAGCCGGAGCGCCGAGGAGAGATTGGCATCCCGCGGACGGCTCTCGTCGATTTCGGCGACAAGGGCGGCGAGCGTCAGTTTTCGCACGGCCGCGATGGCGACCAGGTCGTCGTAAAAAGGCTTTTCGAGCGAATAGCTGGTGCGGTGGCCGCGAATGGTGACCGAGCGCTTTTCCACCGGGCTCACGAGACGATCCTACTCACACTTCAAGCATCGGATTTGTCCGAATCGCCCGAATTTTCGCGGCGATGGCCGGCGACGAATTTATCGGCCTTGTCGGCGATCAGGCGGTCGCGATCCCGGCTGGGTTTGGAACGGCCATGCAGCGCCCGGTTCTGTTCGGCCAGGCGCTCCTTCTCGGCTCGCGCCTTCTGCTTGCGTGCCTGACGGAGATTGACGATCTCGGCCATGTCACGCCGCCCGTCCGGTCACTTCTTGCGGAAGGCGTCAAGCGACACCACGTCGGCGCCCTTGGCGCCGGCGTCGGCCGCGGCAGGCTTCTTTTCCGCCTCGGCGGTTTTCTTCTTCGTCTCGGGCTTTTTCTCGGCGACGATGGCCAGCGGTTCGGGAGCAGGCTTGGCCTTTGTCTCCTGTTCCGCCGGGGTATCGGTCTTGACGTCGAATTCGAGCTCGAAGTTGACGGACGGGTCGTAAAAGCCGCGTACGGCCGAGAACGGGATTTCCAGTTTCTCCGGCACGTCGGAAAACGACAGCCCGACCTCAAAGCCGGTGTCGCTCACCTTCAGGTCCCAATACTGGAACTGGATGACGATGGTCATCTGTTCGGGATAGCGCTCGCGCAGCCGCGACGACACGCGCACGCCCGGCGCGCCGGTGAGAAAGGTGATGAAGAAATGATGGTTGCCCGGGAGACCGGTGCGCGCGACTTCGGCCAGGACCTTGCGCATGACGCCGCGCAACGCCTCCTGGGCCAGAATGTCGTAGCGGATGTGGTCGTCGGCCATGTGGCTGTCGGGTTCCGTTGAATCGTCCTGATAGCTGTAATCAAGCTTGAGCGCGGCGTAAACCGGATATAGATCGCCGGCGTGCGGAAGCGAAGCCCATTGGCGACGATTTGATCGCCAAACGGCTTTGATCGTCAAGCGCTGGCGAGCGCGCCCTGATTGCTCGCCCGGGCCATAGGCTGCCGCTTGCCGAAGGCGCGCAGGAAGGTGCGCACGCCATTTGTCGCCGATTGCACCACCTCGTCCTCGGTCGGTGTGCCGCCGAGCATGAATGTCGTCTGCAACTCGGCATTGGCAAGCGCCATGAACTGGCGCGCTGCGACATCGGGATCGTCGATGTCAAGGAAGCCGGCATGAGCGAGGCGGGCGAAGCGGGCGGCGATCGCCGGCCATGTCCTGCCCGGTCCTTCTTCGCGCCATTCGGCGAACAACTCGGGATAGCGCCCGCCCTCGGTCTGGATCAGCTTGCGCAGGAATTTGCCGTCGCGGTTGCAGATGCAGTTGTGGTTCATCCGCACAGCAAAGGCGATGAGGTCGGCCTCGAGATCCTTCGGCTGATCGGGAAAAGTGGAAATCGTGGCAAAGATGCCGGCATTGCAACGTTCGGTGAGGTCGCGGACGATGGCAACGAAGAGTTTTTCCTTGTCGCCGTGATGATTGTAGATGGTCTGGCGGGAGACGCCGGCCTCGGCGGCAATCATGTCGATATTGGCACCGGCAAAGCTTTCGCGGCAGAAGACCGAGGCGGCGGCATCGACAATCGATATGCGCTTGGCCTCGTGGCCCCGCGGCGGGAAAATGTCAGGAGAGACGTTGGCCTTCATGCAAAACTATATAGAGGTGGTTGACGAATTAGACAAGCCTGTCTAAATTTGTGGACTTGCACGAAGGGGGTTTCGTTCCGCAGAAGAGTCGGAACTCCACGGGATGGAACGTCCTGGGGTTACACGCCGGTCCTCGGCGGCAACCAGAATTCGAAAGAGCCTGCTACCATGAACGCCAAATTCCTCCGCATTGCGGTCGTGCTCGGCCTATTGTCCGCGATCGGCCCGTTTGCCATCGACATGTATCTTCCGGCCCTGCCTTCAATCGGTGAGGATCTGCATGCCGGCACTGCCGCGGTGCAGATGAGCCTGCTGATCTTCTTTCTTTCCATGGGCTTCGGCCAGATCGTCGTCGGACCGATCTCCGACATGGTCGGCCGTAAGCTGCCACTCTACGGCGGCCTGGCGCTGTTCATGGTCGGCGGCGTCGGCTCGGCGCTGGCTCCCTCGATCGAATGGCTGATCGCCTTCCGCTTCCTGCAAGGGCTCGGCGCCAGCGCCGGCATGGCCGTGCCGCGCGCGATCGTGCGCGATCTGCATACCGGCACCGAGGCCGCCAAGCTGATGTCGCTGCTGATGCTTGTGTTTTCGGTGTCGCCGATCCTGGCACCGCTGACCGGTAGCCAGATCATCGAGAATTTCGGCTGGCGCGCCGTGTTCTGGACGGTGACGGGCGCGGCCGTGCTCGCCACCATCCTGCTGGCGACCTCGCTCAAGGAGACACGGCCGGTCGAGGAGCGCGCCGGGTCGTCCTTCGGGACGGCACTTTCCGGCTACCGCTTCCTGATGGGTGACCGCAACTTCCTTGGCCTGACGGCCATCGCCGGCTTCGGCATTGCGAGCTTCTTCGTCTATCTGTCGAGCTCGTCCTTCATCCTGATCGACCATTATGGCTTGTCGCCTTCGGTCTACAGCGTGTTCTTCTCGATCAATGCGGTTGCCTTTATCGGCATGTCGCAGCTGACCGGGTTGCTGTCGGAGCGGTTCGGGCTGCAGCGCGTGGTGCGCGTCGCGGTGACCGGCTATGCGACGACGATGGTGGTGCTGTTCGCGGTGATGGCATCGGGTGTCGACCGGCTCGACGTGATGGCGGCGCTGCTGTTCATCGGCTATGGCTTTCTCGGCCTGGTCATCCCGACGACGTCGGTGCTGGCCATGGAAGAGCATGGCGAGATCGCCGGTACCGCGTCGGCGCTGATGGGCACGCTGCACTTCGCCATCGGCGCGGTCGCCATGGGCGTCGCCGGCGTGTTTTTCGACGGCACGCCGCTGCCGATGGTGGCGGGCATCACGCTCTGCGCGGCGATCTCCTTCACACTGGCCAAAATAACGCTCGGCCGCAGCCGGGACGTCGCGGAAGCGCCGGCGGAGTAAACTTCGCTTATCGAGACAAAAAGGCCGGCCGATGTTCCCGGCCTTTTCACGTTTGCGGTCCCGGTTCAAAGCAGTCTATGCCTATATGACGGGTTCAGGACATGCAGCTTCGACATCTCAAAACCTTCGTAGCGGTCGCCACCACTTTGAACATCACACGCGCCTCCGAGCGGGTTCATCTTGCCCAATCGAGCGTGACCGAACAGATCCAGGCGCTGGAAAGCGATCTAGGCACGTCGCTGTTCGACAGATCACGGCGTGGCTTGAAGCTGACGGCGGCGGGACAACGCCTGCTGGACTATGCAAACGATCTCCTCGACCTCGCGGACGAAGCCCGTTCCGCAGTCGCCGACGCGAGCGGCACGGTTGCCGGTCGCCTGACTGTCGGCGGCCTGGAGACGCTTTGCTCGACACGCTTGCCAGCTGTGCTGGCGGAATTCCATCGGCGCCATCCCGATGTGGAACTGAACCTCAGGGCGGACGATAGCAGTGGGTTGCGTGCCGGCGTGACAAGCGGGGCGCTGGACGTATCTTTCCATTTCGGAGCCGTCCCGGCGGCGGCGCCGGAGCTGCGAAGCGAGCAAGTGGCATTAGAAGAGCTCGTCACCATAATGCCGGCAAATCACCGGTTGGCCGGATATTCTGCCATAACGCCCGACGATCTGGCCGACGAGGCCTTCCTCGTCACCCAGCCCGGTTGCGTCTATAGGCGGATGTTCGACGAAACGTTTGCCGCAACATTGCCTGACCGTCCAAAACTCGTCGGCGAGTTCGCCAGCATGGGCGCGATACGGAGCCTTGTTGAAGGCGGTCTTGGATGCGCGCTGGTCCCGCGTCTGGTGGCTTCCGCGGCTGACGCCAATATCGTCGTGCTGCCCTGGGTCGGAAGCAGCCCGGTGACGCCGGTCACCATGGTATGGCGCCACCGGCGCATTCAAGCGCCGGTGCTGCGGCTGTTCCTTGCAATGGTCCGCGAAATTTTGGCCATCGCTAGACCAGTCGCTGGCCACCATCGACATGAAGCACGGTTCCGGTGATGAAGCCGTTGTGCATGAGGGACGTGATGGCTTGGGCAATGTCGGCTGCCTGGCCGATCCGGCCGACGAGCAGACGCTTTGCCATGGCGTCCAGCGCGGCTGTCTTTCCGCTGCCGACGACGGCATCCCAAATCGGCGTGTCGACCCAGCCGGGCGAAACGACGTTGACGCGGATCGGCGCCAGTTCGACGGCAAGCGCGTAGGCGAGTGAGCCAAGTGCCCCATTAACGGCTGCCACCACCGAGCCTTTCGCCGCCGGACGATAGGCGGCGATGCCCGAGGTCAGCGTGATCGATCCCCCGGGCGTCAGACGAGGCGCGCCATGTTTGGCAAGAAGAAGCGGTCCGACGACTTTGGAATCCATCACTTTGCGCGCCACCGAGATATCCATCTCGGGAAGCAACACATAGACGCCGGTAACGTCGGCGGCGGTCGAGACGATGTGGTCGAGCGTGCCGACATCCTGGAACAGGCGCTGGACCTCGTCCTCGCTTGTGACGTCGGCTGCGATCGTCCTCAGCCTTTCCGGGTGAGGCAAGCGCTGCCGTGCGGCCGACAACCGGTCCTCGGAGCGGCCGACGATCGTAACCTCGGCGCCGGCGGCAAGCTGCTGTTCGGCCAGCGACAGCCCCATGCCGGAACTGCCGCCAACGATCAGGATGCGTTCGTGTTTTGGTGTGGTTTCCTGGTTCATCTTATCTCTCCATGAGGCAGCTCGCCGGGCATGACCACACGCGGCGAGAAACTGAGGCCTTGTCCCGCAAAGGCGTGGAAGAAGGGAAACGGGAAGAAACGAATACTGCCATCGGAGGTTCCGATGATGGGAGGCCCTTGGGCTTTCGCCTCAGCCTGAGACGCCTCAGCCTGAGACGTTGACGATGCGCGATTTTCTGTGTAGCAGCGATCATCATGAAGATCGCAATGGTTCTTGCAGTGGTAGGAAAGCGCACGGGCAGGATGGTGTAACCATCCGGCGACAGCCACCCGTGCGCGACAAACAGGCTCCCGACGGGGCCTTTTTTTATGCCCGAAATTCTTCTTACGCCCGATTTCGGCGATGCCCCGTCAGCCCATCCTCATCACGCTACGGGACAGAACCATGACAAGCGATAATTCCATTCAGCATACGAGCAACCGCATGACAGGAGCGGAGATCGTTCTCCGCGCACTCAAAGACAATGGTGTGGAGCATATTTTCGGCTATCCCGGCGCGGCCATATTGCCGATCTACGACAAGATATTCCAGCAGGACGACATCAAGCATATCCTCGTGCGCCACGAACAGGGCGCCGGCCATGCCGCGGAGGGTTATGCCCGGTCCACGGGCAAGGTCGGCGTGATGCTGGTCACATCAGGCCCAGGCACGACGAATGCCGTGACGCCCCTGCAGGACGCGCTGATGGATTCAGTGCCGATCGTCTGTCTGTCCGGACAAGTGCCGACAACATTGATCGGCTCCGATGCCTTTCAGGAATGTGACACGATTGGCATCACGCGATCCTGCACCAAGCACAACTCTTTGGTCAAAGACGTCAATGACCTGGCGTCAGCAATCCATACGGCGTTCCACATCGCCCGGTCGGGGCGACCGGGGCCTGTTCTCGTCGACATGCCAAAGGACGTTCTGTTTGCGTCCGGCGTGTATACGCCGCCATCGGGTGTTGCTGCGCTGAAAAATTATCAACCGAAGCTTCAGGGTGATATCGGCAAGATCGGCCAGGCGATAGCACTGATGGCCAATGCCAGCCGTCCCGTTATCTATGCCGGCGGCGGCATCGTCAATTCCGGCCCGGAAGCATCGAGATTGCTCAGGGAGCTGGTTCAACTGACCGATTTTCCGGTCACCTCGACGCTTATGGGCCTTGGAGCTTACCCCGCCTCCGGCAAAAACTGGCTCAAGATGGTCGGCCTGCATGGTTCCTATGAGGCGAACATGGCGATGCACGATTGCGACGTCATGATCTGTATCGGCGCGCGCTTCGATGACCGCGTGACCTCGCGTGTGGATGCTTTTTCGCCGAACTCCAGCAAGATCCATATCGATATAGATCCGTCCTCGATCAACAAGAACGTCCACGTCGATATCGGCATACAAGGCGATGTCGGCAATGTTCTGGATGACATGGTTCGTCTATGGCGCGCATTGCCTCAGAAACCGGATGGAGGCCGCCTCCAGGACTGGTGGAGAAGGATCGTCGGCTGGCGCGCACGCAATTCATTCTCCTACGAGATGAACAAGGATGTGATCATGCCGCAATATGCGGTGCAGCGTCTCTACGCGCTGACGAAGGATCGCGACACATACATCACCACTGAAGTGGGCCAGCATCAGATGTGGGCGGCCCAATTCTACGGCTTGGAAAAGCCGAACCGCTGGATGAGTTCGGGCGGCCTCGGGACGATGGGCTACGGCCTGCCGGCGGCGCTGGGCGTGCAGATCGCACATCCGGACAGCCTCGTCATCGATATCGCCGGCGACGCATCGGTTCAGATGACCATGAAAGAGATGTCGACGGCAGTCCAGTACGACGCGCCGATCAAGGTCTTCATCCTGAACAACGGATATATGGGCATGGTTCGCCAGTGGCAGCAAATTCTCCACGGCAACCGCCTCGCGCATTCCTATTCCGAGGCTTTGCCCGATTTTATCAAATTGGCCGAGGCGTTCGGAGCGGTCGGCCTGCGCTGCGACAAACCAGCCGACCTTGATGATGCGATCCAGGAAATGATCGATGTGGACCGGCCGGTGCTCCTTGACTGTCGTGTTGCCAAGCTCGCCAATTGTTTTCCGATGATCAGGACGGGCAGGGCGCACAATGAGATGTCACATGAGGCTGCCGACGAGACCTTTGGCAGCGCGATCGAAACGATCAGCCAGGGACTGGTATGAACGCAGCGGCGCCAAGGCGTATCAGGGCGTAAAAAGCCCAGGCCCGCAGCTGCACATATCGGGCGAGCCTGCGGCTGCGCATATCAAAAAGGGGGAGAAATGGAGGTTTCTGTTGCCAGGTACCTCCGAACCCCGCCTAGAAGTGCGAACCACTAGGGCTTGAATTGAAGCTATCGCACCGCTTACGCGGCGAGACGTGCTTCCGCATAGTTGTCGTTGGCAACTATAAGTTTAGCCCGATAACGGTGGTACAATGCCGGGCAAAAGTACGATCTTTACACCTTCGTCGATCCTATTTCGCCCCCAGCAAAAGCCGCTCCTGAGCAGCGGTTTTTGGTGGAGGCGCCGGGTACCGCCCCCGGGTCCGAACGGCTTATTTCATCGCCTGTTTATCGCCATAGTCGGTCGAGCCGACGAAGCGAATATAGAGACTGGCGGTGGAAAATGAAAGGCCGGAATGCCACTTTCGTCCGTGCCAAAGTGGATCATGAAGGGTTGACTTGCAGCCGGTCTCAACCGAAGCTTTGTGGCGGTGAGGAGACCTAGCGCATACTTGCGGCAGCGCGCCACAATCCTCATCGACCGGATCCCGTGGCGCCGACGAGGGGAATTTCGATGGCCGATTATCTCGCAGACGTAAAGAAGTATGATGCGGCGGCGGATGCCGACGCGGTCGCCAAGATCGTCAAGCATCTGGGCATCGCGCTCAGGAACCGCGATTCCTCGCTAGTGTCCTGCACCGACCCGGAGGAACTGAAGCGCGTCAGGAACAGCTGGGTCGCCGGCAAGCTCGGCGTCACCGACGGTGCCAAGGCGGATGCGGCTATCGAAAAGACCTGCAAGGCTATGGCGGCCGACAACAGCAAGAGCCGGGTGACATTCTATTACCTCGTCGCCAAGGATCTGGGCATGCTCGGCTCGCTCTGAGCAACCTCGCCGCCGGTGCTGGTGAGACTTCTGCTGGAATCGTCTCGCTTTGCTGTGTTCGGCCGACGGTCATTCGGCTATGATGGCTGACAACCCGAATCGGACCGGAGCCGATGCGCCAGTATCTCGACCTTCTGAAGCATGTGCTGGAAAACGGCGCTGATCGCGGCGACCGCACGGGCACCGGAACGCGCTCGGTATTCGGCTACCAGATGCGCTTCGACCTGGCCCGCGGCTTTCCGGTCACCACCACCAAGAAGCTGCACCTGAAGTCGATCATCCACGAACTTTTGTGGTTCCTGGCCGGCGACACCAACATCAAATATCTCAACGATCACGGCGTCTCGATCTGGGATGAGTGGGCCGACGAGAACGGCGATCTCGGCCCGGTCTATGGCAAACAATGGCGGTCGTGGCCGGACGGCCATGGCGGCGCTATCGACCAGATTGCGAATCTTCTGAAGGAGATACGCAAAAATCCTAATTCGCGGCGGCTGATCGTTTCGGCGTGGAACCCGGCCGAGGTGGAGGCCATGGCCTTGCCGCCCTGCCACTGCCTGTTCCAGTTCTATGTTTCGGAAGGCAAGCTTTCCTGCCAGCTCTACCAGCGTTCGGGCGATATCTTTCTCGGTGTGCCGTTCAACATCGCTTCCTATGCGTTGCTGACGCTGATGGTGGCGCAGGTGACCGGATTGAAACCCGGCGATTTCATCCACACGCTCGGCGACGCGCATCTTTACTCGAACCATTTCGAGCAGGCGCGCGAACAATTGCGGCGCACGCCCAAGGCGTTGCCGACGCTGTGGATCAATCCCGAGGTGAAGGATCTCTTTGCCTTCCGCTTCGAGGATTTCCAGCTCGAGAACTATTTCGCCGACGCGACGATCAAGGCGCCGATCGCGGTCTAGCACCATACCTGACCATCCATATCGAAATTGCCTACTGCGGCTGCGCCTTCGGGCCTTGTCAGCATCAATCTCGATCGGCCGACGTCGACTTGACGCGCAATCCGGGTCGCTGATTTTCATGTGAATATTTCCTTCGGCCTCGGTGCCGCTGTATCCAACGAAGATTATCGCAGGCCGGGAAAACCTCAGCTCAGAATGCCGTAGGCGGTAAAGAGCCTTTCCTTGTTATGTTCACATGGATATATCGATGGACGGCTTCGGGCGTTCCGAGACGAGGAGAGTTTCATGCTGGCGCGCAAAGGTTCGACGACGATTGCCATCGCGGGTCTCGCCGCCATGCTGATGGCCGCGGTGCCGGCGGCCCATGCCGATGACAAGGTGGTCGTGTTTGCCGCGGCGAGCCTGAAGGACGGGCTCGATGCCGTCAACAAGGCCTGCGAGGCCGATGTCGGCGAGGCGGCGACCATTTCCTACGCGGCGAGCTCGGCGCTGGCCAGGCAGATTGAAAGCGGCGCGCCAGCAGACCTGTTCATCTCGGCCGATCTCGACTGGATGAAATATCTTGCCGACAGGAAGCTGACCAAGCCCGAAACCGAAGTGAAACTGCTCGGTAACCAGATCGTTCTGGTTGCGCCACGGGATTCCAAGGTTGAAACCAGGATCGAAAAGGGTTTCGATCTTGCCAAGCTCGTCGGTGACGGCAAACTTGCCATGGGCGATGTCAAAGCTGTGCCGGCAGGCAAATACGGCAAGGCAGCCCTCGAATCGCTCGGTGCCTGGTCTTCGGTCGAAGGCAAGGTGGCGCAGGCCGAGAATGTCCGCGCCGCCCTAAAGCTGGTGTCGACCGGCGAGGCAGCACTCGGCATCGTCTACGCCACGGATGCGCATGCGGAGCCTGGCGTGAAGGTGGTCGGCACTTTCCCCGCGGGTACCCATCCGCCGATCATCTATCCAGTCGCCCAGCTTGCGGATTCGAAGAGCAGGGATACTCCGGCATTCCTGAAATGCCTGCAATCCGCCAAGGCTGGCGAACTCTTCAAGGCGCAAGGTTTTACAATCCTCGCGCCGAGCAACTGACGTACGGCACCGCACATGAACTGGCTGCTGGATCTCGCTCCCGACGAATGGAATGCGGTCCAGCTGTCGATCAAGGTGGCGACCGTGGCGATGATTGCCAGCCTGCCGCCAGGCATCCTGATCGCTCTTGTGCTTGCCCGCGGCCAGTTCTGGGGCAAGACGCTGCTCAATGGTCTGGTGCATCTGCCGCTGATCGTGCCGCCGGTGGTGACCGGCTATTTGCTGCTGTTGACTTTCGGCAAGCGTGGTCCGGCCGGCGCTTTCCTGGCCGAACATTTCGGGATCGTTTTTTCCTTCCGCTGGACTGGCGCCGCGCTCGCCTGCGGCGTGATGGGCTTTCCGCTGATGGTGCGGGCCATCCGGCTGTCGATCGAGGCCGTCGACCGCAAAATCGAGGCGGCCGCCGGCACGCTCGGCGCCAATCCGCTATGGGTATTCGGCACGATCACGCTGCCGCTGATCCTGCCCGGGCTGATCGCCGGTGCGATCCTCTCCTTCGCCAAGGCGATGGGCGAATTCGGCGCGACGATCACCTTTGTCTCCAACATTCCGAACGAGACGCAGACGCTACCGTCGGCGATCTACACTTTCACGCAGGTTCCCGGCGGCGACGCCGGCGCGCTCAGGCTGACGCTGATCTCGATCGTCATCTCGATGGCGGCACTTGTTGCCTCGGAAGTGCTGGCGCGGCGTGTCGGCCGGCGGATGGACATCGAATGACGGTTCAGGTCGACATCAGCCACCGGCTTGGCGATTTCATCGTCAATGCCCGTTTCGAAAGCGCCGGGCGGCTGACTGCGCTGTTCGGGCCTTCCGGCTCCGGAAAGACGACGCTGATCAATTTGATTGCCGGGCTGATCCGCCCCGACAAAGGTCGCATCGCGGCCGAGGGCCGCGTGCTGGTTGATAGCGATGCCGGTCTGTTCGTGCCGAAGCACAAACGGCGGATCGGCATGGTGTTCCAGGATGCGCGGCTGTTTCCGCATATGAGCGTGGCGAGCAATCTGCGCTATGGCCGCTGGTTCACGCCGGCTGCCGAGCGTTACGCCGATATCAATGCTGTGGTCGAACTGCTCGGGATCGGCCATTTGCTCGATCGGCGGCCGGCAAAACTCTCCGGTGGCGAGAAGCAGCGCGTGGCAATCGGCAGGGCGCTGCTTGCCAGTCCGAAATTGCTGCTGATGGACGAGCCGCTGGCGTCGCTCGATGAGCGGCGCAAGGCCGAGATCTTGCCTTACATCGAGCGGCTGCGCGACGAGACGAAAATTCCGATCGTCTATGTCAGCCACTCGATCGCCGAAGTGGCGCGGCTGGCGAGCGACGTCGTGGTGCTGATGCAAGGAAAGGTCGCCGCTTCCGGTCCGACCGGTGCGATCATGCAGCGTCTGGATCTATTGCCGGCCGAAGAGCGCGGCGAGGGCGGTGGCGTGCTGGATACCGCGGTTCTGCGCCACGACGAAGCCTTTGGCATGACGGTGCTAGGCTCATTGGCGGGCGAGATCCGGGTGCCGCTTCTGGCAACGCCAGTCGGTGCGCCGGTGCGCGTCCGCATCCGTGCCCGCGACGTGATGATCGCCACCGAGCAGCCGGTTGGCCTCAGCGCGCTCAACATATTGCCGGGCACGATCGTGGCGATAGAGCCGGGCGAAGGGCCCACGGTCGAGATCGGCATCGACTGCAATGGCGCAACCGTGCTTGCCCGCATCACCGAACAGTCGCGGCAGACACTGGAGCTTCGGCTTGGTCGACAGGTCTTCGCCGTGGTCAAGACGGTGAGCTTCGACCGGGCGAATACCGGCGCCGGCCTGCCCGCCGAGGCGGATGAGTGAACGGCCGATGATTCGCTATATCGTTTTGGAATAGCGGTATCGCCGCGGAACTTGTAGAATAGCGTGACCGCGGAGGAGCAAATGCCGTCGCTGAGTTTGCGGATAAATCTCGATCCAGATGGCCGCATCGGACCGGGCAAGATCGAGCTTCTGGAACAGATCGCCGCCTTCGGCTCGATTTCGGCCGCGGCACGCGGCATGGAGATGTCCTACAAGCACGCCTGGGATCTGGTCGAAGACATGAACCGCGTGTTCGGCAAGCCGCTGGTTGCGGCACAGACGGGCGGCAAAAAAGGCGGTGGCGCCCAGTTGACGTCGGTCGGGCTTGCTGTGGTCAGCCGCTTCCGCGCGATCGAGCGGGCTGCGTCTTCAGCAGCGGCGGCGCATATGGAGGCGCTGCAGGCCGAGATCGACGCAGCGTGACGCCGGCGGAATTCATGCCGCGTGTGATCCCTGTTACTTCTTAGGCTCGCCCGGCTTGCGCAGCAGATAGGTGTCCATGATCCAGCCTTTTTTCCGGCGGGCCTGCTCACGGGTGGTCACGATCTTGTCGCCGACGTCGCCAATCCGGCCCGAGATGACGATCTCGTCAGGCGTCCCGAGATAGGCGCCCCAGTGAACGGTGACGTCGTTGTCGTCCAGCGTGTTGAAGGCGCATTTGCCGTCCAGCATGACGATGGTGCTGCCGGCGTTTTCGGGCAGACCTTCCTCGGCGAGCCGGCGGCCGGTGGTGATCAAAATGGCGTCGCCGATCCGGTTCAATGCCATTTTGTGGCTGGCTGCGAGTGCCTGGATGGCGGTGATGCCAGGGACGACCTCCAGCTCGAACGCTACATTGCCTCTGAGGCGCACGCGCTCGAGGATGCGCAGCGCACTGTCGTAGAGCGACGGATCGCCCCAGATCAGGAAGGCGCCGCAGCCATCTTCAGGGAGTTCGTCGCGGATCAGGCCTTCGTAGATCGCGGCGATCGCCTCGTGCCAGTCGTCGACGGTCGAGCGGTAGGAAGGCGCCGGCTCGGCGCGCACCGGCACGTCGAATTCGACACGGCGCGAGTTCGGATTAATGACGAAGCGGTCGCAGATCTGGCGGCGCAATTCGGCGAGATCGTTCTTCTTGGCGCCCTTGTCGGGAATGAACAGCACGTCGGCCCGATTGAGACCGTTAATGGCCTGGACCGTCATGTGCTCCGGATTGCCGGCGCCGATGCCGATGACGAGAAGCTTGCGCATGGGCGAACTCCTGCCCGATCGGGACCGGCGTGTCCAGACCGACACGACATGCCGGCAGGCGCCGGCGCATTTGCCGAAAGGCTTTGAAACGCCACATTGAACAGCTAGAGTCATGTTGGCATTCTCGCCGGGGGAGTTTCCATGTTCCGTTACGTCCTGACCGCAGCCTTGGCGCTCTCGGCTACGCCTGCGCTCGCCAATGATTCGGTCGCCGAACTCGGCACCGGTGGGCTGATTCTTTCGCGCAGCGATGCGGTGGCGATGGAAAGCGAGGATCTCTACATCTCGCCGGAAAAAGTGATGGTCGATTACGTCTTCCGCAACAATACCGACAAGGATGTCGATGCGATCGTCGCCTTTCCGATGCCCGACATCGAAGGCGACCCCGAAGAAATACCAGCGATTCCGGAGGCGCAGAGCGACAATTTCCTCGGCTTCGAAGTGACGATCGACGGGGAGCCGGCAAAGCCGCAGCTCGAGCAGAAGGTGTTCGCGCTCGGCATCGACATCGGCGCTGACCTGAAGGCGCAGGGCGTGCCGTTCTATCCGTTCGGCGATGCGGCCAAGGCAGCGCTGGCAAAGCTGCCGCAAGCGGTCGCCGACGACTGGGTCAACCGCGGCATCATCATCGAGGACACTGCTGACGACGGTTCGGGCATGAAGACCGTCTATACGCCGTTCTGGCAATTGCGCTCGACCTATTGGTGGCGCTCGACGTTTCCGGCCAACAAGGCGGTCCATGTCTCGCATCGCTACAAGCCGAGCGTCGGCGGCACCTCCTCGGTCAGCTTCTTCTATGACGGCCAGTTCCAGGGTCAGTATGCCGCCTACAAGACACGCTACTGCATGGACGATGCCTTCGAGAATGCCGTGCGCAAGGCAGCCAAGGACGATCCCGACGGCTACCCCAAATATTTCGAGAACCGCATCGCCTATATCCTGACCACGGGCGGCAACTGGGCGTCGGGAAACATCGGCAGTTTCAAGCTGACCGTCGACAAGGGCGATGCGAAGAACCTGGTCTCGTTTTGCGGCGAAAACGTCAGGAAGATCGGACCGACGACGTTCGAGATGAAGGCGCAGAACTTCTACCCCGAGCATGACATCGACATATTGCTGCTGGAGCCGTCGGATGGCGGAAACGGCGGCTGATGGACCTCGCGCTTTATGTCGCCATCGCCGAGAACGGCGTGATCGGGCGCGAGGGTGGGTTGCCGTGGCGGCTGTCCACCGATCTCAAGCGGTTCAAAGCCGATACGATGGGCAAGCCCATCATCATGGGCCGCAAGACCTATGAAGGCATCGGCCGCCCATTGCCGGGCAGGCTCAACATCGTGGTGACACGAGACAAGGCATGGCGCGCCGAGGGCGTCGAAGTCGCGCACTCGATCGAGGACGCAATCGCGCTGGCGACGGTGCGCGGGCGCTGCATGGCCGGCGCCGACGAGATCTGCGTCATCGGCGGCGGCGAAATCTACGCTCAGGCGCTGCCGTTGGCCGATCGGCTGCACGTGACCCATGTTCTGGCCGCGGTCGACGGCGATGCCCATTTCCCGCCGATCGATCCGGCGCTGTGGCGGATCGTCCGCTCGCAGGAGGTGGAGGCTGGCGAAAAGGACAGCCATGCGACACGCTATTCGGTTTACGAGCGGCGCCGCGACGTGCATTGAAGGCGACAAAGGGGTCGCGACAGGTCTAGATGGACCCAAAGGCGGACAGTGGCGGCAGCCGATCGCGTTGAAAGCGTGCCGTCGCATCCCTATAGAAGAATAATATTGGATTTTGCGCCGGTGAGCCGGCGCTTGAGGGAATTCCAAGCGAAAGGACATTCATGCCCTGGAACGACAAGAGCGGCGGCGGCGGCCCGTGGGGCGGCGGCAACAATCAGGGGCCTTGGGGTCAGGGACCAAAAGGACCCAGCGGCCCGCAGGGCTCGCCTCCCGATCTCGAGGATATCATCCGGCGCGGGCAGGACCGGTTGCGGCGCGCGCTGCCGGGCGGCGGTGGCGCGAGCCCTGCCGTGTTCGGGCTGATTGCCGCGGCGCTGGTGGTGCTATGGGCGTTCAAGGCAGTGTACACCGTCCAGCCAGATGAAGTTGCGGTGGAGCTCAGGTTCGGCAAGCCGAAGGCGGAGCTGTCGCAGCCGGGCCTGCATTTCCATTGGTGGCCCATCGAAACGGTCGAGACCGCTAACATCGCCGAGCAGCTTGTCAGCATCGGCGGCGGCAGCACCAGCGGCGATGGCCTGATGCTTTCCGGCGACCAGAACATCGTCAACGTGCAATTCTCGGTGGCCTATCAGGTTTCCGACCCGAAGGCCTATCTGTTCGACGTGTCCGACCCGGGCGGCATGCTGCAGCAGGTCGCCGAAAGCGCGATGCGCGAAGCGGTCGGCCGGCGCCCGGCGCAGGACATTTTCCGCGACGACCGGCAAGGCATTGCGGCGTCGGTGCGTGAGATCATCCAGACGACGCTGGACGGCTACAAGGCCGGCCTCAACGTCAACGCAATTTCCATCGAGGACGCCGCGCCGCCGCGCGAGGTGGCAGACGCGTTCGACGAGGTGCAGCGGGCCGAACAGGACGAGGACAAGTTCGTCGAGCAGGCCAATCAGTATTCCAATCAGAAGCTCGGCCAGGCGCGCGGTGCGGCCGCACAGATCCGCGAAGACGCGGCCGCCTACAAGAACCGGGTCGTGCAGGAGGCCGAAGGCGAGGCGCAGCGCTTCATCTCGGTCTATGACGAATATGCAAAGGCGCCGGAAGTGACGCGCAAGCGGCTCTACCTGGAGACGATGGAGAGGGTGCTGAAGGATTCGAGCAAGGTCATCGTCGAGCAAGGCAACGGGCAAGGGGTGGTTCCCTACCTGCCGCTGCCGGCATTGCAGCAGAAGGCGCCGGCACCGGCCACCGGAGGAAACCAGTGATGGCCAACCGTCTTCCCGTCATTGCGGTCATCGCCGCGGTCATCCTGTTCCTGCTCTATTCGTCGGTCTTCGTCGTCAATGCGCGCCAGCAGGCGCTGGTGCTCAGGTTCGGCGAAATCGTCGACGTCAAGAACCAGCCGGGCATCTATTTCAAGGCGCCATTCTCCTTCTTCGATGCCGACACCGTCCAGCTGATCGAAAACAGGGTCCTGCGCTTCGACCTCGACAACATCCGTGTCCAGGTTTCGGGCGGCAAATTCTATGAGGTCGATGCCTTTATCGCCTATCGTATCTCGGACCCGCGTGTGTTCCGCGCCGCGGTTTCCGGCCAGATCGAACTGGCCGAGGCCCGGCTGAGGACGCGTCTCGACGCTGCCTTGCGCCGCGTCTACGGCCTGCGCGACTTCGAGGCGGCACTCTCGGAAGAGCGCGCCGTGATGATGCGCGAGGTGCGCGATCAGCTGAGGCCTGATGCCACCTCGCTTGGCCTGCAGATCGAGGATGTCCGCATCCGCCGCACCGATCTCACGGCCGAAGTCTCGCAGCAGACCTTCGACCGCATGAAGGCCGAACGTCTCGCCGAAGCCGAGCGGCTGAGGGCGCGCGGCAACGAGGCAGCGCAGCGGATCAGGGCTCGCGCCGACCGCGAAGTGGTCGAAATCGTCGCCGAAGCGCAGAAAGAGTCTGAAATCCTGCGCGGTGAAGGTGAAGCCCAGCGCAGCGCGACGTTTGCCGGGGCCTATCAGCGCGATCCGGCCTTCTTCGATTTCTACCGGTCGATGAATGCCTATGGCACGGCGCTGAACAGCGCAGGAACGACGATGGTGCTGTCGCCGAATTCCGAGTTCTTCCGCTTCTTCCGCGACCCGGACAGCAAGGAAACGCCTGCGGCACCGGCGGCACCACCGCCAGCACCTGCCGCTCCCGCGCCACCGGCGGCTCAGCCAAGCACCGGCCAGTAGGGCCGGTGCAGGGATAGCCGGCGTAACAGAGGATTTATTCTCTGGCGGTAGCCATAGCCGCAAACGTGCCTTATTTCTTGCCAACATGACGCGACGCGGCGTTTTTTGCCGAAGCGCTTTTTTCAGAACACCCGGAGGCCTTTCGATGACATCCACCACCCTTCTGCGTGCAGCGAGGCGGACGTTCATCGCCGGGGCCGCTGCGCTTCTGGTCGGCGGCGTTGCCGTTCCGTCGTTCGTGGCGCCGACGATGGCAGCCGACGGGCCGCCCTCGGTTGCCGATCTCGCCGCCGGCCTGCTTGGCGCCGTGGTCAACATCTCGACGTCGCAGACTGTTAAAGGCACTGAGGGGCCGGGCGCAGTGCCGATGCCGCAGCTGCCGGAGGGCTCGCCCTTCCAGGACTTCTTCGACGATTTCTTCAAGAACCGTGGCGGCGACAAGGGCGGCGGCGGGCAAAAGGTGCAGTCGCTGGGCTCCGGCTTCGTGGTCGACGCCGAGCAGGGCATCGTGGTGACCAACAACCACGTCATTGCCGATGCCGACGACATCGAGGTGAATTTCTCCGATGGGGTGACGCTCAAGGCGACGCTGGTCGGCACCGACACCAAGACCGATGTCGCGGTGCTGAAGGTCGATCCGAAAGGGCACAAGCTGACGGCGGTGAAGTTCGGCGATTCCAACACGATGCGTGTCGGCGACTGGGTGATGGCGATCGGCAATCCGTTCGGTCTCGGCGGCACGGTGACGGTCGGCATCGTCTCGGCACGCAATCGCGACATCAATTCCGGCCCGTATGACGACTTCATCCAGACCGATGCCGCGATCAACCGCGGCAATTCCGGCGGACCGCTGTTCAACAGCAGCGGCGAGGTCATCGGCATCAACACGGCAATCATCTCGCCATCGGGCGGCTCGATCGGCATCGGCTTCTCGATCCCGTCGCAGCTTGCCTCGGGCGTCGTCGACCAGCTTCGCCAGTTCGGCGAGACGCGGCGCGGCTGGCTCGGCGTGCGCATCCAGCCGGTGACCGACGACATTGCCGAAAGCCTGGGCATGGCGACCGCCAAGGGCGCGTTGGTCGCCGGCGTTATCAAGGGCGGGCCGGTCGACAACGGCACCATCCAGGCCGGCGACGTCATCATCAAGTTCGACGGCAAGGACATCCATGAAATGCGCGACCTGCCACGCGTCGTGGCGGAGAGCCCGGTCGGCAAGGCGGTCGACGTGATCATCGTGCGCAAAGGGGTCGAGCAGACCGTCAAGGTGACGCTCGGCCGGCTCGAGGACGGCGAAAAGCTTGCCAGCGGCGGTGAAAACGGCAACGCCGACCAGGACGATGCCGACAAGGCGCCTGCGGTTTCGACGGCTGCCGTGCTCGGCATGACGATCGGCGAGCTCAATGAGGAGACGCGCACGAAATTCGGCATCGCCGCCGACGTCTCCGGAGTCGTCGTGACCGACGTCTCCAAGGATTCGGCGGCTGCCGAACGCGGCATCCAGCCGGGCGAGGTGATCACCGAGATCGCGCAGGAATCGGTCGCCACGCCCAAGGATGTCATGGACCGGATCGGCGCGCTGAAGGAGCAGGGGCGCAAGAACGCGCTTTTGATGCTGGCGTCGAAGACCGGCGAGCTGCGGTTCGTTACGATCCGGATGGATTGAGTCCGGAAGAGCCTGCAACGCTCTGATGTTAAAAGGAAAAGGGCGGCTAGCGGGCCGCTTTTTTTCTTGCCTGCCAGTCTGTGCGTGACAGCCTGTAGAAGACATGTCGCCTGAGTGCGGTGTGGCTGTCCGGAACACCGGGATGGTCGAAATCGGAGGCGGGGTCGGCGATCATGCCCAGGCGCTCCATGACGCCAGTGGACCGGCTGTTATCCTTGACTGCGAAGGACACGATTTCGTCGAGGCCAAGTCTTTCAAAGCCATAGGTGAGCCAGGCTTCGGCTGCTTCGGTGACATAGCCGCGGCCCCAGAATTCGGGTGCCAGCCGCCAGCCGATCTCGATCGTGCCGCGCGGCAGGAATGGCAAATGATCGGTTCCGGTTATGCCGACGAAGCCGATGCATTCACCTGTGGCTGCGATCTCAGCGGCCGCGAAGCCGAAGCCGTCGCGATCGATAGCCGCGCGCAACTCCTCCATCTTGGCGTCAGCCTGGGCGCGGTCGCGGCGAAACGGAAAGAATTCCATGACCAACTCGTCGGAATTGATGCGATGGAAGAGCTCGCGGTCACGATCTCCCCAGTTGCGCAGGATCAGGCGCTCGGTGCGGATCGGCGTCATTCGACAAATTCCTTCCGGCGATAACCCTGCAGATAAAGCAAGGCGGTGAGGTCGCCGTGGTCGATACGGATCTTTGCCTCGGCTGCCACGGCCGGCTTGGCATGCAAGGCGACGCCGATCCCGGCAAGACGGATCATGTCGAGATCGTTGGCGCCGTCACCGACGGCAATGGCATCGGCAGGCGTCAGGCCGAGGCCGGCGGAAATCTCGATAAGGGCTTCGGCCTTGGCGGCGCGGCCGAGGATCGGTTCGGCGACCAGGCCGGTGAAGCGGCGATCCTGCTCGATCAGGCGGTTGGCGCGATTTTCGTGAAAGCCGAGCAATGCTGCGATGCGGGTGGTGAAGATGTCGAAACCACCGGAGATCAGGGCCGTCCAGGCGCCATTGGCCGCCATTGTCTGGACGAGCGTGCGGCCGCCGGAGGCTAGCGTCAGGCGATTGTCGATGATGCGGTCGATGATTGCGGCATCGAGACCCTTGAGCAGCGCCACGCGCTCGCGCAAGGCCGGCTCGAATGCGATCTCGCCGTTCATCGATCGCGCCGTGATGGCGGCGACGCGATCCTTGACGCCGATCTCGTCGGCAAGCTCGTCGATGCATTCCTGGTCGATCATCGTCGAATCCATGTCGGCGATCAGGATCTTCTTGCGCCTGTTCTCGGCCGGCTGGACGGCCACGTCGATCGGTTCGGAAGCCAGCGCGGCACGCAGGCGCGCCGTTATTTCGGAAGCGTCGGCGGTCTCCGGCAAGTCGAGCTCGCAGGCGATGCCTTCGGCCAGCCAGCGAACAGCGCTTGCGCCGACCGACCGCGAGGCCATATTCGCTAGCGTCGGCGTCAATGCGCGGCCGGCGGGATGGGATAGAAGCGTGGCGATCAGCGGCATCGAAAATTCCAGCGGACGGGCGGGCGGCGGCCGCCTGAAGAACGCGATCCTGATAGCCGGGCCGACCGCCAGCGGCAAGTCGGCGCTCGCACTCGACCTCGCCGAGCGCAATGGCGGTGTCATCGTCAACACCGATTCCATGCAAGGCTATTCGGTGCTCGACGTGCTGACGGCGCGGCCTGGTCCTGCCGAACTCGCCCGCGTCCCCCACTTTCTTTATGGACACGTCGATCCGTCCACCGCCTATTCAACCGGCGCCTGGTTGCGTGATGTCATAAAGCTGATCGACGACGGCACGCTTTCGGAGCGGCCAGTGATTTTCGTCGGCGGAACCGGGCTTTATTTCCGGGCGCTCACGGAAGGTATCTCGGAGATGCCCGACATTCCGAAGTCGATCCGCGACCGCTGGCGCTACGAGCTCCAGGAACAGGGCGCAGTGAGATTGCACCGCATCCTGTTGCGCGAGGATTCTGCGGCCGGCATGATGCTGAAGCCGACGGATGGCCAGCGCATCGTGCGGGCGCTGGAGGTGCTCGACGCGTCGGGCCGTTCCATCCTGGACTGGCAGGCCGCGCGTGGCCGGCCGTTGATCGACGGGAGCAGCGCGCGTTTTTTCGTCATCGAGCCGGAGCGAGCGGCTCTGGTGGAGCGGATCGATGCCCGCTTCGACCGCATGCTGGATGAGGGGGCACTGGACGAGGTGAAACAGCTTTCAGCGCTCGGCCTCGATCCCGACCTGCCGGCGATGAAAGCAATCGGTGTTCGCGAGCTTCAGGCCGCGCTGGCCGGCGCCTTCAGTTTTCCCGAGGCCATCGAGCGCGCGAAAATCGCGACGCGGCAATATGCCAAACGGCAGGCGACCTGGTTCAGGCACCAATTGGGCCCGGAATGGCAGAGATTGCGTCCTGATGGGGGGATCGACTCGATGCTCTCACTCCCTCCTTCGAGCGCAACCTGAAAAGTCGACACCGAGGGGACATTTCGCGTTGAAGTTGTCCAGGTTAACTGTCCGTAAGTTCCCGCATGCCATAAGATCGCTACGAACTTTCCAACGGGGAGCAGATGCGTTTCCACAAGGCGGAATCAGCCTTTTTCGTCTTTATTTTTGTGATCCTGGCCGCCGGCCTGGTGACGCTTTACGCCTATGGGCTCCTGCAAACCCTGGCCGCCGACATTAGCAATACGCCTTCAAAACTCGATGAAATCGTCTATCTCAACAAGCTGCTGTTTGCGACGGGCGTGCTGTTGGCGACTGCGCTGTTCTTCGGCATTTTCTTCATCTACCCGCTGATCCGAAAGCAGGCGACGGAAGAAGGCAAGCTGCGCGCCATGACCGTTTCGCTCAGCGCGCGTTCGGAGACGCTGGAGCATGCGGCGCTCACCGACAGCCTCACCGGCATGCAGAACCGGCGTTATTTCGACGATGCGCTGAAGGAATATCTCGAAGAGTTCCGCCGCATCGAGAAACCAGTAGGGCTGATGATCCTCGACCTCGACCATTTCAAGCAGGTCAACGACAGCCACGGCCACGATGTCGGCGACGAGGTGTTGCGGGCGGTCGCCAACTGTCTCAAGGACATGACACGCTATCACGACGTGGTGGCGCGCCTGGGCGGCGAGGAGTTCGCGGTGGTCACGCCCAATATGGACGCCGAGCTGCTATCCAAATTCGCCGAGCGCATCCGCAAGGCGATCGCCAACATGTCGGTGCTGACGGGCAATGTCCGACTGAAAATCACCACCAGCGTCGGGCTTGCCGTCTGGGATCGCAAGGAAACCGCCGAGGAGTTCTATCGCCGCGCCGATCGCCAGCTCTATGAGGCGAAGAGGCAAGGGCGCAACCGCGTCTGTGCCTGAATTCCGTCATTGAATTCGTGATTCCGGCCGTCTGGTATCGTTTTCTTCGTTTCCGGTGCACGCAGACCGACATCACCCCGTCAAGCTGAGATGCTGCCTTTGCGGGGCTTGCCGGAAATAGAGGTGTTGCCGTGACTAAATCCGATCTCTCCGGTCTTTACCGAGGCTATATTGCATGCCTGAACAAGCAGGATTGGCCAAATCTGGGGAGGTTTGTTCATGATGAAGTGACCCACAACGGTCGCAAGCTCGGATTGTCCGGCTATCTCGAAATGTTGGTGAGAGACTTCGACGAAATTCCGGACCTTTATTTCAACATTCAGCTATTGGTTGCCGATCCGCCTTATGTAGCGAGCCGGCTAAGCTTCGACTGCGCGCCAAGGGGAACGTTCCTTGGGCTCGATGTAAGCGGGAAGAGAATTTCGTTTGCCGAGAACGTATTTTATGAGCTTCAGAGAGGGAAAATTCGCCAGGTGTGGTCAGTTATAGACAAGACAGCCATCGAAACTCAGCTTTGATATCTGCGAGCGCTGCCTAAAAGTCGCTCGGCTCAATCATTCTGGGGGACGCAGGCCGAAGGTCGCCGGCTTGAGGCCGTAGCGCAAGTCGAAATCGTCGTTTCGCTGGGTGCGTGCGGCCGACGGCTTGCGATAGTCCGAATCGCCGGCCTGCCGGCCCGGATCGACGACTTCCGCGAAAGGCATTGCCTGTTGTGATTTCGGCACGTTGCGCAGCCGTTCGACGATTGCCACGAGGTCGACCTCGTCGCCGGTTTCGGACGGCAAGGCATTCTCGCGTCTGGCGGTGCCGGGGATCAAATCCTCGGAGAGCTTTTCGAACTTCATCCGCATCGTCGTCGCCACGCCTTCCCCGAAGGCGATAGCCTCGCGCTGGCCCATGGAAGACAGGAACGCGAGCGTCGAAGCCGAGGAATCGGCGATCGCCGAGCGGATGATCGCCTGGTCCTGCTCGTTGGCGAGCCGCATGGCAAAGAACGTCGAGCACTGCGACAGGATGGTCGGGTCGAGTTCGCCCGGGCGCTGGGTGACGACGCCGAGATAACAGCCATATTTGCGGCCTTCCTTGGCGATGCGCGACAGCGCGTGCCGCGTCGGCGCGAAACCGAGGCGCGGATCGGCCGGCATATAGCGATGCGCTTCCTCGCACAGGAAGAGCAGCCGCAGGCGGCCTTCGCTCCACAACGCCAGGTCGAAGGCCAGCCGCGCCAGGACCGAGCAAACGGAATTGACCACCTCGGACGGCATGCCGGCCATTTCGAAGCAGGTCACCGGGCGGCCGTGATGCGGCACGCGGAAGATGTTGCCGATCGTCTCGTGGATGGTGTCCTCGATCAGGCGCGAGTTGAACATGAAACGGTAGCGCGGATCGGATGCCGCCGATTCGATACGTGTCTTCAGTGACCTGAGGGTCGGGCGATCGTTCTTGCTTTCCAGCAGCCCCATGCGCTCGTCGACCAGCTTGATGAGGTCGGCAATGCGATAGGGCACCGGCGCGTCTGCGGTCAGCGCATCGGTGCTGCGCCGTAGATAGTTGCCGGAGTTCGGATTGCGGTAGAGGTTCTTGGCCGCGGGGATGAGATCGCGCAAGGCGTCGACCTCTTCCGGGACCGTCTCGCGGCCGCGAAACAGCACCTCGGCAAATTCCTCTAGCTTGAACATCCAGAAGGGCAGGTCGAGCGTCGTCGAATCGACCCTGACGCAATATTCGGGCAACGACGCGGCGAACTCGTTGTGTGGATCGAGGATGAGCACGCGCAGGTCGGGCCGGGCGGCGATCGACTTGCGCAAGAGCAGCGACACGGCGGTCGATTTGCCGACCCCGGTGGTGCCGACAATGGCGAAATGCCGCGCCAGCGTATCGTCGATGGCGATATTGGCGTCGATCGCCTCGTCCTGCGACAGCGTGCCGATGGTGATCGAATGACGACCTGCGAGATCGTAGACGGCCTGCAGGTCGCGGCTGCGGATACGATGGGCAATGGCGCCGATATGCGGGTAGGTTGTGATGCCACGGTCGAAGATCGGCTTCGCGCCGGGTTCGGCCCCGTCGCGCACCTCGCCGATCAATTCGATGCTGACCTCGATCGGATTCTGGCCCTCGCTGCTCCACGCACGATCCGACTTGCCGATTTCATAGACCAGGCCGACGGTTCGTGATGTACCGAGATTGATCGAGATCATCTTGCCGACGCTCCACAGGCCGGTGACCGTGCCTTCGATATCGTCGGCATAGGCGCTGATGGTGGCGCGCGCGCCGTCGCATTGTACGACATTGCCCAGAATGCGCTTGTCGTTCTGCTCCGCCCTGCGGCGCTCCAGCAAAGTCGGTTCCCCAATGGAGACTTCGCGTTCAACGAGCATGGATACGCCGGTCCCCTTTTCCCAAGCGATGAGCCTAGGCGAACGGGGTTAAGGTGGGATGAGGCCGGATGGTTTAGCGGACATTAAGGAGTTTGCGAAAACTGGATGAAACGGCCGTTGCTCTGTAGAAGAATTTCGATATATTGGATTAATGGATGATATAGCGAACGACATCTCCTCGACCATCGGCAGAAGAATACATACCGAAAGAGTGGCTCGAGGCTGGTCCTTGGCAGAACTGGCGGAGCGGTCCGATGTTTCGAAAGCCATGCTGAGCACGGTAGAACGCGGCATGACCAGCCCGACGGCGGCACTCCTTGTGCGTATTGCGGCCGCCTTCGGCATGACGCTGTCCACATTGATCGCAAGGGCGGAATTGCAGGGCGGTGGCCTGCTTCGCGAACGTGACCAGCCGCTCTGGCGCGATCCGGCTACGGGATATGTGCGGCGGCATCTTTCGCCGGTTTCGGACATGCCCCTCGAACTGATCCGGATCCAGTTGCCGGCCGGCGCCAAGGTAAGTTTCCCGGCGGCGTCTTATGCCTTCATCAGGCAACAGATATGGCTGATCTCCGGGCGGCTGGAATTCACAGAGGGAGACATCGTTCACCGGCTCGAACCGGGCGACTGCCTGGCGCTCGGCGCGCCATCCGATTGCGTCTTTCACGCTCCGGGGCCGGACGCCGCCGACTATCTGGTTGCGTTGGCCAGGAGCTGAGGTGAAGGCGCGCCGTCCAAAACGCTGCGACAATGGCGGTCCGCCGCTCGACGACTATGACGGTCCGCCCTGGGGCAAGGGCGACCCCTATGTGTTTCTTGCCTGGCAGACCGCCCATGCCCAGGCATGGAAAGTGCCGAGCCGCGAGATCATGCTGATGCGGCTGCACAAGGCCGAGCGGCTGGGCCTGACCTATGAGGAATACACGCTCGAACTGCTGGAACGCGGGCGACATCTGCAAGAGGAAGACGCCGATCGCATCGCGGAAATCCGGCGGGCCAGGAAGCGGAAGCGGACCAGTCGTTTCGACTGACGGACGGCGACAGGGGAACGACATGAGTTCGATCGAAATCAGGCCACTCAGCAATGCTGACGGAACGCAAAAAATGCTGACGGAACTGCTGATCGGGACAGTCGCTGCCGGCGGCTCGGTCAGCTTCATGCATCCGTTGGTGCCGGAGATGGCCGCGGCCTTCTGGAACAAGTCGCTTCAGGCGGCCGCCAGAGGCGAAAGGGCGGTGCTTGGGGCCTGGAACGGCGAGGCTCTGGTCGGCACCATCACCTTGCTGCTCGACTGCCCTCCCAACCAGCCGCACCGGGCCGAGATCGCCAAGCTGATGATCCGCCTCGATTACCGCGGCAAGGGCATCGCAACCCGCCTGATGGAGGCGGCGGAAGCCGTTGCTGTGGAGAAAGGCCGCACGCTGTTGGTCCTCGACACGGCAAAAGAGGAGGGGGCTTCCGGGCTCTATGAAAAGCTCGGCTTCACGCTGGCCGGCGAAATACCGGATTATGCGCTGAAGCCGCATGGCGGGCTCACAGGCACCCTCATCTACTGGAAACGCGTCGGCCGGACACGCTGATGGCGACAACGATGCACCTTTGCAACACCCGTCAGACCATCGCGGGCGTGGAAAGAATAGCTCTTGCGTCAAATTGGCGGCGAGCTTAGAGAAGCCGCCCATTCTGATCCGTCGTCCTGAAAGGAGACCTGTCAATGACCCGGCGATCCAGATCGACACATTCCGTGCCGACGCTGGAATTGCGTGCGGCTGACAGGGTTCCAATCAGGAAGAACGGCCATGGCAAAGTCCATGATCCAGCGCAGGCAGGATGCCGAGCGCGAACGCATTGAAGCATATGCCGTAACGCTGCGGCGGGTTTTTCCTGTCCCGCGTCCCGCTCCGGATTTCGAGCGGGCGCTCGACGAGGCACGTCGGGGCTTTGCCGGCATGGCGATCCGCGACGGCGCGCTGTGGCGTCCAAAGCTGAAGACGCGCGACCCCGCGCGGCTGCGGCTGGCCGCGGCGCGCCATCTCTATGCGCGCTACCCGGTTACAGCCGCGCTCGAGGGGATCTGGCTGGACAGCTCGGGGTTGAATGCCGGCGAGATTGCGCTTCGCAAGGCTTGGTATACCGCAGTGGCGCGTGGTGACTCGCTTTACAAGGCGGGCGCCTGTGCGTGGCTGTCTCGCAAGGAGGTGCATTGCTTCTTGAACTTGCCCGGCGATTTCACGTTCGACGAGGCATTTTGGGTGGTGATCGCCCGGTCCTACACGGATGATTCCGGGTTGGCGGCCCGACTTGCCAAGTCGAAAATCGCGCGCACGCCACGTAACGATCTGGCGTTCTGGCGCGAGGTGACACGGTTCTTCTGCGGGCAACCCGCGTCGAAGGAGGAGATCGACGATCTTTGCGACTATATCGGCGCCGTGCACCAGCGCGATGCGGCGTACAGCCTGAAGGGTCGCACGCTTGCCTCGCTGCGTCGGCAGATGCTGGAATGGCATCGAGACATTGCCGCGATCGAACGCATCGAGGCAATGCGCCGCCGCGCTGCCGGGCGGACCACGCGTACTGCCGGGACGCAGTCGCAGGGTCGCGCCTGGGACGGCTCGTGCCTGGACGACTGGGACTGGCAGCCGTCGACCAAGGAGGCAAAGGCGCATGGCGAGCGTTTCTTCGTCCGTCAGTTGAAGACAGCCGAGGATCTGGTCGCCGAGAGCCGGGCGATGCATCATTGCGTCTCGATATACGCGGCCAAATGCATCGCCGGCAATGCCTCGATCTGGGTGCTGCGGCGCTCGGCGCTGGGCAAGATCGAGCGGTTGCTGACGATCGAACTCGACCCGCAAAACCGTGCGGTGCAGGTGCGCGGTTTCGGCAATCGTCTCGCCTCGCTCGAGGAGCGCAAGATCATCGAGCGCTGGGCCAAGGCGAGGGGTGTGGTGCTCTGCGCCTGAAACGGAACACCCGCGCGGCGGAAAGGCGGCGCGGGTGCATAATGGGCGGATGTGCCGACGTCGGGCCAAGTGCACATTCGCCGTTGACAGCGGCGTCAAACCAATTCTATTGTCCGCCACCATGAAAAAGGCACTCATTCTCGTAGGAAAGCGCGTGGGCAAGGCGGTGTAACCGCCGGGCGGTGACCTCCCATGCGCAAGACACAGGCTCCCTCGGGGGCCTTTTTTATTGCCCGAAACACGACTAAACGACGAGCAATCGCCAGATGGCGAACAGTACGGGACCAGAACGATGAGCAGTGGACAGAATGAGCGGCGCGAAATGCCAAGAACTGAAATGCCAAGGAGCGAAATGACGGGTGCCGAAATGGTGGTGCAGGCGCTGAAGGACAATGGCGTCAAGCATGTTTTCGGCTATCCGGGCGGCGCGGTTCTGCCAATCTACGATGAAATCTTCCAGCAGGACGAGGTCGAGCACATCCTCGTCCGCCACGAGCAGGGCGCGGGCCACGCGGCGGAAGGCTATGCGCGCTCGACTGGCAAGGCCGGCGTCATGCTGGTGACCTCAGGGCCGGGCGCCACCAATGCGGTGACGCCATTGCAGGACGCGCTGATGGACTCGATCCCGCTGGTCTGCCTGACCGGCCAGGTGCCGACTTCGCTGATCGGCTCGGATGCGTTCCAGGAGTGCGACACGGTCGGCATCACGCGGCCCTGCACCAAGCACAACTGGCTGGTGAAGGACGTCAACGAGCTCGCGGCAACGATCCACGAGGCCTTCCATGTGGCAACGACAGGGCGCCCCGGTCCGGTCGTCGTCGACATCCCGAAGGACGTGCAGTTCGCCAGGGGTATCTATGTCCCGCCGCAGACGGCGCCGCGCACCAGCTACCAACCGAAGGTCCAGGGCGATCTGGAAAAGATCAAGGCGGCGGTCGAGCTGATGGGGGCTGCCCGAAAGCCGATCATCTATTCGGGCGGCGGCGTCATCAATTCCGGCCCGGAGGCGAGCCATCTGCTGCGCGAGCTGGTCGACCTCACCGGCTTTCCCATCACCTCGACGCTGATGGGCCTCGGCGCCTATCCGGCGTCGGGCAAGAACTGGATGGGCATGCTCGGCATGCACGGCACGTATGAAGCGAACATGGCGATGCACGATTGCGACGTCATGCTCTGCATCGGCGCGCGCTTCGACGACCGCATCACCGGGCGGCTGACGGCGTTTTCGCCGAATTCGAAGAAGATCCACATCGACATCGACCCGTCGTCGATCAACAAGAACGTCCACACCGACGTGCCGATCATCGGCGATGTCGGGCGTGTGCTGGAGGATCTGGTGCGGCTGTGGCGGGCAACCGCCAAGGCCGACAAGAAAGCGCTTCACCCGTGGTGGGAGCAGATTGCCAAATGGCGCGCGCGCGATTCGCTCGCCTACAAGATGAACCACGAGGTGATCATGCCGCAATACGCCGTCCAGCGGCTCTATGCGCTGACCAAGGACCTCGACACCTACATCACCACCGAGGTCGGCCAGCATCAGATGTGGGCGGCGCAGCACTATCATTTCGAGAAGCCGAACCGCTGGATGACCTCTGGCGGACTGGGCACGATGGGCTACGGCCTGCCGGCGGCACTCGGCGTGCAGATCGCGCACCCGGATGCGCTGGTCATCGATATCGCCGGCGACGCCTCGGTGCAGATGACGATGCAGGAAATGAGCGCGGCGGTGCAGCACGAGGCGCCGATCAAGATCTTCATCCTCAACAACCAGTATATGGGCATGGTGCGGCAGTGGCAGCAGCTGCTACACGGCAACCGGCTGTCGCACTCCTACACCGAGGCGATGCCGGATTTCGTCAAGCTCGCCGAAGCCTATGGCGGCCACGGCATTCGCTGCGACAAGCCGGACGAACTCGATGATGCCATCAAGGAGATGATCGCGGTCAAGAAGCCCGTCCTGTTCGACTGCCGCGTGGCGACGCTCGCCAACTGCTTCCCGATGATCCCGTCCGGCAAGGCGCATAACGAGATGCTGTTGCCGGACGAGGCGACGGACGAAGCTGTCGCCAACGCGATCGACGCCAAGGGTAGGGAACTGGTGTAGTCTGGTTCAAGGAAGCTGTGCGAAAACAGCAGATTAGCGCAAAAGTTTGAAATCGAGATTCATGTCATGAACGCACAGTTGCAACCGACCGGCTCCGCCTATTTCATCGCCAAGGAGACGGAAAAACCAGAGAACCACACGCTTTCGGTCCTGGTCGACAACGAGCCGGGCGTGCTTGCGCGGGTCATCGGCCTGTTTTCGGGACGTGGCTACAACATCGAGAGCCTGACGGTCTCGGAAACCGAGCACGAAAAGCACCTGTCGCGCATCACCATCGTGACGCGCGGCACGCCGCACGTGCTGGAGCAGATCAAGCACCAGCTCGAGCGCATCGTGCCGGTGCACCGCGTCGTCGATCTCACCGTGCGGTCGCAGGAATTCGGACAGGAGCGGCCATTGGAGCGGGAACTCGCGCTGGTCAAGGTCGCCGGCACCGGCGAAGCCCGCGTCGAGGCGCTCCGGCTCGCCGATGCATTCCGCGCCAGCGTCATCGATGCCAACACCGAGCATTTCATCTTCGAGATCACCGGCAAGGGCTCCAAGCTCGATCAGTTCATCGCCATCATGAAACCGCTCGGGCTGGTCGAGATCTGCCGTACCGGGGTGGCGGCGATGAACCGCGGCCCGCAAGGGATGTGATCATGATGCTCGCGGCGGCAATTCGAGCAGGCGCCGGCGCAATCGTTCTTGCGGTCACGACGGCGGCGGCCAGCCAGGAGCCGGTATTCGACAAGTCAGTGCTGCCGAAATTGTTTGAAGAAATCGACCGCAGGGGCACACCGAGCTATTATTTCCAACAATGCCCGGCCGATATTTGGCGCAGGGCGTCGGGCGTCGATGACGCGCTCTTTTCCACGCCGGGAATAGATTACCAAGGTTGTGAGAAAGACGTCTTGGCCTGTGCCAGGCGGTGTTTCGACGGACGCAGGGGCGAAGCCTGTTTCGAGACGGCCAGGGTCATCCAGGAGCACTCGCCAGAAGACAAGCAATGGACCGAGGAGATGTTCGCCCAGGCCTGCGCAACTGGCAGTATCGGCGGCTGCACAAATCGCGGCGCGGGAATTCTTTTGGGTCGGCTTGGGCTAAACAAACTGCTTGCCGCCGGTAGTGCAAACGAATCTTGCCCTTATCGCACATTCAAGCTGAGCTGCAATGAGGGCGATGCCTGGGGTTGCACCATGTATGGCGGCGCCCTTCAGCATGGTGAAGGCGTCTCTGCGGACGAAGCCGAGGCGATGGCCGCTTACAAAAAGTCTTGCGAGATCGCTGTGGAATTTGACGCCTGCCGATACGCCAAGGCGCTCATGAAAACGATGCAAAGCCGCTAGGGCTTTTCAGATTTGCGCAAGTGCGATCTTTGCGCTGCCTCGCCTCGACCAAGTTCTTTGCTTTCTCTCTTGATAGGGCGCGATACCGGGCAGACATCCTGAACAAATCCATTCAGCGTGTTCACAAGATTGTTCTGGACCAGAGAATAGTGGATGAACTGTCCGTGCCGCTCCTTGGCGATGAGCCCGGCCGTCTCCAGAATGCTCAAATGCTGCGAGATCGACGGCTTCGACATCTCGAAGCGCGCCGCGATCTCGCCCGCCGTTAGGGAAGAGTGCGCAAGATAGGCGAGGATCTTGCGCCGGGGCGCTGAAGATAGCGCTTCAAACACGCGCTGTATCGCGCCATTTGCGTGAGCAGCCGTTTCGGCATCCGCTGCGTGCTCTGCATCTTCGATCACTGTCTGCCACCTTGTGATGCCGAGGCGTTGGCTGCGCCTCGGTCCGCTTTTCTTATTTTCATTTAGACTATTGCCTAAATACCTAATTCGCAGTAGTAGACGATTAGCTTACTGCCTAAGTAACGGACGACGCGCCAGAAGGCAAGGCTGTGGTCCGGAAATGTTCATGCAGGAGGAGGGGTACCGATGAAAACCATATCCACGGGCAGAATGATTTCCCAACAGGACAGTGACGCCGAAGACGGCAAAGTCGTGTGGGTGCCGGCAAAGTCGATCTGGGTCGGGGCGATGACGATCGCCGCCATTGTGTTGGGACCGATGACATTTAGCTGGAGTGCCTTCGCCTTATTCGTTGCGACAACGGCGGCGACAATCTGCGCCGGACACTCGGTGGGGATGCACCGTCTGCTCATCCACCGGTCGTTCAAGGTTCATATCTGGGTCGAGCATGCGCTGGTCTACCTTGGCGTGCTCGTCGGCATGGCCGGTCCTTTTGGGATGATCTATGCTCACGATATTCGTGACTGGGCTCAGCGCCAGACCGCATGTCACGATCTCCATGCCCATCGTCGGCCATTTTTCACCGATGCCTTCTGGCAGATGCATTGCGCGGTCGCTTTGCGCAATCCACCCACCTTCATCATCGAACCCTCGATTAGGAATGACCCGTTCTACAAGTTCGTCGAACGCACCTGGATGCTGCAACAACTGCCCTGGGCGATCCTCTTTTTCGCGTTTGGCGGCTGGGATTGGGTGGTATGGGGAATCGCGGTGCGCGTTTCAGTGTCGCTTGCCGGGCATTGGTTGGTTGGGCATTTTGCGCACCGAGATGGGGAGCAAGGATGGCGCGTCGACGACGTTGCCGTGCAAGGATACAATTTGCCGCGTTTCGGGCTGGTAACGTTCGGCGAGAGTTTCCACGGCAACCATCACGCGTTTCCCGAGTCTGCACGGCTTGGTTTGGAACACGGACAGATCGATCTCGGCTGGCTATTCATTCAGGTTCTGGCGATCCTGGGTCTGGCGCACAGCGTCAAGATTCCGGAGAATACGCCGAGACGCAAAGGGCTGCGACGCGTGCGCCGTCAGCGCGAAACTGCCCCGGATTCAGATCTATGGTCGGTGCAGCCCTACCGCAGATAGATGTTCTCAGCGGATATTGGCCTAAGATATGAAAGAACGCTGGGCGCGCGTGGACCAACGAATTGCATTTGCACTCAGCACCTCATCGATTTAAGTCAGTATTTCAATATTATTGATCTTTGCGATCCTCCATGACCTTCGATGCATTCCTTGCTCTGCTGGTTTATGCCTTCGTGACCTCGATCACACCGGGTCCCAACAATTTCATGCTTTTGGCCTCGGGCGTGAATTTCGGCTTGGTCAAAACCGTGCCACACATGCTCGGCATCGGCTTCGGCTTCCTCGTGCTGTTGCTTGCCGTAGGCTTCGGGCTTGGCGCCGTGTTGACGGCCTTTCCGGTGCTGCATACCGGGTTGAAGATCGCTGGCGGCCTCTACCTGCTTTATCTCGCCTGGAAGATCGCCATGTCGCGCTCGCTCGACGGCGAAGGCGAGGCGAAGGGCCAGCCAATGCGCTTCATCGAGGCTGCGGCATTCCAGTGGGTTAATCCCAAGGCCTGGGTGATGGCGATTACAGCCATGGCCGTCTATACCAATCCGGAACGCCCGTTTGTGTCGGTGGTGCTGATCGCAGCCGCTTTCGCCGTCGTCATGCTGCCGAGCATTTCGACCTGGGCCGGTTTCGGCATGGCGCTGCGCGGCTTTCTGGCGGATGCGGTGCGGCTCAAATGGTTCAACATCGCCATGGGTGTGATGCTTGCGGCGACGCTGTGGCCGATGCTGCGTTAGCTGCCGTTCTATTGTGCACTGCACATTAAATCTTCGTAATGACGGGTTTTGGCCCTTTTTCGCCTTCGGCATCCTCTATTATCTGGCAAAAGCGCGGCAAGAGGCTGCGAGTTGAGCTAGACTACGGCCACCGGATAGCGGCGTGTCGGATCGAGAGGTCTTTTGTCGATGCGCGGAAAGATCGTATTAGCGGTGATCGCTGCAGCCTGCGTTGCCGCGGCGTGGCTCTATCTTTCGCCCAGCGCAATGAGCGGTCTTCAGCAGATGCTGTCGGCGAAGCAGACGGCGACAGCGGACAAGCCCACTGCAGCGGCAAATGCCGCGCGTACGACTTCAGTGGTTGCCGCCACCGCTGCGACGGCCGATTTCCCGGTCCGGCGCTATGCCATCGGCTTTGTGTCCTCTCCTGCCGTGGTCAGCATCAACGCGCGGATATCGAGTCAGATCGTCGCAATCGCGGTCAAGGACGGACAAATGGTGAAGGCCGGCGACGTTCTGTTCTCGCTGGACGATCGCTCGTTGAAGGCACAACTGGCACGCGATCAGGCGACGCTCGCGAAAGACCAGGCGCTGCTTGCCAGCGCCACGGCCGATCTTCAGCGCGCCAAAAATCTCGTCGCCAAGCAGGCCGGAACACAGCAGACCTACGATCAGGCCGTCGCGGCGCAGAAATCCGCCGCGGCCACCGTCGACGCCGACAAGGCAACGATCGATGCAGACCAAATCCAGCTTGGCTTCGCCACGATCAGGGCGCCGATCTCCGGCAGGCTTGGCGCAGTCAACGTCGCCGTCGGCGATCTCGTCACCACCAGCAACGGCAGCAGCACGTCGACTCCACTGGTGACGATCACGCAGGTCGACCCGCTGCAGGTGAACTTCAATCTCCCCGAAAGCGATCTTGCCTTGCTGCACAAGGCGCTGGCAGCGCCGCAGCAAGGTGCGGTGACGCTGACCAAGGACGGCGACCCGAAGCCGATCGGCAAGGGAACGCTGGATTTCGTCGATTCCAGCGTAGACACGGCGTCGGGCACGATCGCAACGCGGGCCAGTGTGCCCAACGCCGATCTTTCGCTATGGCCGGGCCAATATGTCAACGTCGTGCTCGATGCCGGCATCATGCCACAAATGACGTCCGTTCCGACGGTCGCCGTCCAGCCCAGCCAGAAGGGCCCGTTCGTCTATGTGATCAAGCCGGACAACACCGTTGAAATGCGGCCCGTGCAGGTCGCGCTGACAGAAGGCACCAACACCGCGATCAGCCAAGGATTGAAAAGCGGCGAGCGTGTCGTCGTCGAGGGTCAGACCAAACTGAAGAACGGCGCGGCGGTGCGCGAAGGCAAGGCTTCGACCGGCACCGGCGATCAGGCGGCTCCGAAGGTTGCCGAGGCTGACCGGACGGGCGGAACACAGCCATGATTTCCGAATTCTGCATCCGCAGGCCCGTCGCCACGCTGCTCATGTCGTTCGCCCTGGTTCTGGGCGGACTATTTGCTTACAAATTCCTGCCGGTCGCGGCGCTGCCAAGCGCCGAATTTCCGGTTGTCAACGTCTCGGCCTCGCTGCCCGGGGCTTCGCCGGAAACCATGGCGACCTCGGTGGCAACGCCTCTGATCAAGCAGTTTGCCACTATCGCAGGCATCGATTCGATCTCGACGACCAACTCGCTCGGCTCGACCTCGATCGCCATTCAGTTCGTGCTCAACCGCGACATCGATGCAGCCGCCGCCGACGTGCAGGCAGCGATCGCACGCACGCAACGACAATTGCCGCCGGAGATGACCAGCCCGCCGAGCTACCGCAAGGTCAATCCAGCCGACGCGCCGATCCTGCTGATGTCGCTGGTCAGCGACACAATTCCGCTGACCGATCTCGACGCGTTTGCCGAGAATGTGATTTCGCCGTCGCTGTCGACGATCGACGGCGTTGCGCAGGTTTCGATCTACGGCCAGCAGAAATATGCCGTACGCGTCCAGATCGATCCTACGGCGCTCGCCGCACGCGGCATCTCGATCGACCAGCTGCAGACGGCCATTGCCTCGGCCAACAGCAACACGCCGCTCGGCGTGCTCAAGAACAACAAACAGCAGCTGACGATCACCGCGAACACGCAGCTGACCGATGCGGCGGGATTCTCCAACATCATCATCGCCACCAAGAACGGCCATCCGGTGCGGCTCGGCGAGGTGACCCGCGTCATCGATTCGGTCGAGACCACGACGACGGCAAGCTGGTATGACGGCACCCGCGCCATCATTATGGCGGTGCAGCGCCAGCCGGATGCCAATACCGTCGACGTCGTCGACCGCGTCAAGGCGATGCTGCCTTCCTTCGACGATCAGATGCCGGCGGCGGCGAGCATCCAGTTGCTCAACGACCGCTCGACGTCGATCCGCGAGGCGGTCGACGACGTGCAGTTCACGCTGCTGCTCACCATCGCGCTGGTGGTGATGGTGATCTTCCTGTTCCTGCGCCGGGTAACGGCGACGGTGATCCCGGCCGTGGCGGTGCCGATTTCGCTCATCGCCACGCTGGGCGTGATGTACCTGTTCGGCTTTTCCATCGACAACGTCTCATTGATGGGGCTGACGCTGGCGGTCGGTCTTGTCGTCGACGATGCAATCGTCATGCTCGAAAACATTTTCCGCCACATGGAGGAGGACGGGCTCTCTGCCCTCGAGGCGTCGCTCAAGGGCGCCCGCGAAATCGGCTTCACCATCATCTCGATCTCGATCTCGCTGGTCGCCGTGTTCATTCCGGTGCTTTTGATGGGCGGCGTGATCGGGCGCATCTTCAACGAATTCGCGGTGGTGGTGACGGTCGCCATCCTGGCGTCGATGTTCGTCTCGCTGACGCTGACGCCGATGCTGTGCTCGCGGCTGTTGTCATTATCGAAAGCCGAGCAGAAAGCAGCGCACGAAGGCCATAGACAAAACGTCTTCATGCGGGGCTATGAAAGGCTGCTGACATTCTGCCTGCGCCACAATTTCCTTGTCTTCCTTGTCTTCCTCGTGACCGCCGGGCTGTCGGTGTGGCTGATCCAGATTTCGCCGAAAGGCTTCTTCCCGCAGGAGGATATCGGCCAGGTCTCGGTGACGACCATCGCGCGCCAGGACATTTCGTTTGACGCGATGGTGAAGCTGCAGGGGCAAGTGGCGGATGTCTTCACCCATTCGCCCTACGTCGCGCATGTCGGCTGGTCGGCGGGCAGTGGAAACAATGCGCTCAACCAGGGCCAGCTGTTTGTGCAGCTGAAAGACAAGGACCACCGACCGAACATCGACAAGGTGCTTACGGACCTGCGGCGCCAGCTGGCCAATGTGCCCGGCATCGAAACCTACATGCAGCCGGTGCAGAACCTGCGGCTCGGCGCGCGTTCTTCGGCGAGTGCCTACCAGCTTGCCGTTCAGGGCCTCGATACCGGCCTGACGAACGTCTGGGCGCAGAGGCTGACGGACGCGATGGCTGCCGATCATGCCGCCTTCACCGACGTCACCAATGACCTGCAGAACAACGCGCTACAGGCGACGCTGGTGATCGACCGCGACAAGGCGGCGAACCTCGGCGTCGATACCGACACGCTGCGCTCCAGTCTCTACGGCGGTTTCGGCACCCAGCAGGTGTCGACCATCTTCGGTTCGGCCGACAGCTACGACGTGATCATGGAGCTCGATCCGAAGATCGAGTGGTCGCCCGAGCGGATGCTGGCCATCAAGGTGAGAACGGCGAGCGGCAGCCTAGTGCCGCTCGGTGCGTTCGCCCGCGTCGATCGGACCGCCGGTGCTTTGACCGTCAACCAGCTCGGCCAACTTCCGGCAGTGACCATCTCCTACAATCTGCCGCAAGGCGTGGCCCTCGGCGACAGCGTGAGCCACATCAACGCGCTGAAGGACAAGATCGGCATGCCGCCGACGATCTCGACCGCCTTCTCGGGCACGGCCAAGACGTTCCAGGATTCGCTTTCCAACCAGGGGCTGCTGATCGGCGGCGCGATTCTGACCATCTATATCGTTCTCGGCATGCTCTATGAGAGCTTCATCCACCCGCTCACCATCCTGACCGGGCTTCCATCGGCGGTGCTCGGCGCGCTGGTGGCACTGCGGCTGGCGGGGATGGATCTGTCGGTGATCGCGGTGATCGGCATCCTGATGCTGATCGGCATCGTCAAGAAGAACGGCATCATGATGATCGACGTGGCGCTGGAACTCAGGCGCGAGGGGATGTCGCCCGTCGAATCCATCCACAAGGCCTGCCTGATGCGCTTTCGGCCGATCATGATGACCACGCTTGCCGCGCTGATGGGTACCATCCCGATCGCGCTCGGCACCGGCGCCAGCGCGGAATTGCGCCAGCCTCTCGGCGTGGCGGTGGTCGGCGGTCTTGTCGCCTCGCAGGCACTAACGCTGTTCGTCACACCCGTCATTTACGTCTACATGGAGCATTTTTCCGGCTGGCTGGTCAGGCTGTGGGCGCGGCGCCGGGGCGAGCCGAGCCCGGTCGAAGCGGTCGACCAGCCGTCACTGTTCGACGAGGAGGAAGAACCGGTGCCGCAAAAGGCGGCAGCCGAATAGCGCTGGCCCAAGCCGTGGTGCTTGCGGCCGGAGGTCCGCGATCGTAATTTGACGCCATGCCGCACAATCACGACCACGACAACGAGCTTGATCCCTTTGCGGCGCGGGTGCGCGCGCTGGAGACGATTCTCACCCGCAAAGGCCTGATCGATCCGGCGGCGATCGATGTTATCGTCGACACCTATGAGACTAAGATCGGGCCGCGCAACGGCGCAAAGGTGGTGGCGAAGGCTTGGGTTGATCCCGGGTTTGCCGCATGGCTGAAGCGTGATGCGACGGCGGCAATCGAATCGCTCGGCTACACCGGCCGGCAAGGCGAGCACATGCAGGCGGTGTTCAACACGGCCGACACGCACAACCTCGTCGTCTGCACGCTATGCTCCTGCTATCCGTGGTCGGTGCTCGGCCTGCCGCCGGTCTGGTACAAGGCGCCGCCCTACCGTTCGCGCGCAGTGATCGATCCGCGCGGCGTGCTCGAGGAATTCGGTCTGACCTTGCCGGCGAGGACGACAATCCGGGTGTGGGATTCGACCGCCGAGCTGCGCTATCTGGTGGTGCCGATGCGCCCCCGGGGTACGGAGGGCTGGGATGAGGCAAGGCTCGCCGATCTGGTGACGCGCGATGCCATGATCGGCACGGCGTTGGTGCGGGAACCGGCATGAACGGGCCGCAGGATCTCGGCGGCCAGATGGGTTTCGGGCCGGTCGCGCCCGAACCTGACGAACCCTATTTCCATGCCGATTGGGAAAGGCGGGCGCTGGGCGTGACGTTGTGCGCCGGCGCCATGGGCGCCTGGACCATCGACGAGAGCCGGCACGCGCGGGAATCGCTGCATCCAGCGGATTATTATGCCTCCAGCTACTACCAGATATGGATCAAGGCGCTGGAGGTGCTGCTCAAACGCCATGGTTTCGTCAGCGACGGGGACCTGACTACGGGCGACGCAGTCGACCCGGCAGCGACACCCAAACGGGTGCTGAAGGCTAAGGACGTTCCGGCGGTGCTGGCCAAGGGCGGGCACTGCGATCGGCCTGTCGCCGCGCCTGCGCGGTTCAAGGCGGGCGACCCCGTGCGAACCAAGAACTTTCATCCGACCGGCCACACCAGACTGCCGCGCTATGCACGCGGCAAGCGAGGCGTCGTCGAGGCTGTGCGCGACGGCTTTGTCTTTCCCGACACCAATGCGCACGGCCAGGGCGAAAACCCGCAATGGGTCTATACGGTGGCCTTCACCGGCGGCGAAATCTGGGGCGAGGGCGCCGATCCGACACTTCTCGTGTCGATCGACGCCTGGGAGAGCTACCTTGAGCCGGCGTGAGACGGGCTCAGTTGCCGCCATGCTGCCCGCCGGTGTCGAGGCGCCTGTGTTTGCCGAGCCGTGGCAAGCAGAGGCCTTTGCCATGACGGTAGCACTGCACGACAACGGGCTGTTTTCGTGGAGCGAATGGGCGGATGCTTTGTCGGCAGAGGTGAAGCGGCCGGGCGCCGCGCGCGACGGTCACGATTACTACGAGCACTGGCTGGCAGCGCTGGAAAAGCTGCTTTTGGCCAAGGGCGTTTCCGGAAAGCGCGACGTCGATGCGCTCGCCGCTGCCTGGGAACGCGCCGCGCACGCAACGCCGCATGGCAAGCCGATCCAGCTGGAGAACGATCCACAGCGGGCCGGGTAAGCTGCGGCCGCCCGGCCTTGTTCTCTTTACGTTCCTGTTCGTCACTGATAGCCTGACCCTGTCGCAGCGGCGTGATTGCCGGCGATGAAAACTTGCCGGTGACGGCAGTCACCTTGTCTTTCCCTCGCGAATCCGGTCTGTCGCGCTGATGGAATTCTCTCCTCAACAAGACGAGGCGCTGAAGGCGGTGGCCGGCTGGCTGAAAGCCGGCAAGCCGCAGCTGTTCCGGCTGTTCGGCTATGCCGGCACCGGTAAGACGACGCTGGCGCGCTATTTCGCCGAGCATGTCGACGGCCAGGTGCAGTTCGCCGCGTTTACGGGTAAGGCGGCGCAGGTGCTGCGTTCCAAGGGCGCGGTCAATGCCCGCACCATCCATTCGCTGATCTACCGGCCGAAGGGCGAGGAATCGGTAGCGGACGAGGTGACCGGCAAGACATCGATGTCGCCGACATTTTCGCTCAACCGGCAGAGCCCGATCTCGCGGGCCAAGCTCGTCGTCATCGACGAATGCTCAATGGTCGACGAGCAACTCGGCCGTGACCTGATGAGCTTCGGCACGCCGATCCTGGTGCTCGGCGATCCCGGCCAGTTGCCGCCAATCTCCGGCGGCGGCTTCTTCACCGACCATGAGCCGGACATTCTGCTCACCGAAATCCATCGCCAGGCGCGAGACAACCCGATCATCCGGCTTGCGCTTGACGTGCGCGAGGGCCGCGAGTTCATGCGCGGCGACTATGGCGCGGCGCAGGTGATCGGCAAGGAAGACGTCACCCAGGAATTGGTGCTGAAAGCGGACCAGGTGCTGGTCGGCACCAACCGCACGCGCCGCCGTTACAACCAGCGGCTGCGCGAACTGAAGGGGTTCAACGCCGATTATCCGCAAGCCGGCGACAAGCTGGTCTGTCTGCGCAACGATCCGGCCAAGGGACTGCTCAACGGCTCGTTGTGGAAGGTGATGACCTCGTCGCGCGAGACGGTCAAGCCCGGCATCAATCTGCTGGTTTCGCCGGAGGAAGACGACCCGGATCGCGGCGTCGCCAAGATCAAGCTGCTCAAGGCGGCATTCGAAGATCCGGACGCCGACATTCCCTGGCAGCAGAAGAAACGTTTCGACGATTTCGACTATGGCTATGCACTGACCGTGCACAAGGCGCAGGGCTCGCAGTGGAACGAGATCGTGCTTTTCGACGAAAGCTGGGCGTTCAAGGAAACCCGGCAGCGTTGGCTCTATACCGCTATCACGCGCGCGGCCGAACGGCTGACGATCGTCCGATAGGGCGGTCGTATCAGCGCTGGGCGATTGGGTTGGCGCCAAGCCATTCCCAGGCGGCGGCCTCGTCCTCGGCCTCGAAATGCCGGAGTTCGATAGGCAAAGAGGCAGGTAAAAAGGCTCTTGCCTCCGGTATCCAGTTCGGCTCACCGATCGCCGCGCAGCGGCCGATATGCTCCACGGCATGAGCTATGCCCTGTTCGATCGTCTCGTCCGATACGTCGGCCCAGTCGACACCCTCATGGTCGATCAGGCGCACCAGCACGTCGATCTTCGGATGCAGCGCATAGGCCGCCTCCAGCAATCCGAACAGGTTTTCGGCGTCAGCCGCTGCGACATGGCCGACGACATCGATGGCGAAAAGATCTTCGCGATCGGTATCGATGCGGCGAACCGCCGGCACAGCCTCGAGAAAATTCAACAGGGAACTCCTTGCGCTCGATTTTCTTCGCACACCTTGGAACACCTGAAACCCTCTGTCTGTTCCCGTTAAAGGCGGTATAGATGCGCGCCAAGATCAGCCTGGAGCCGTGCAAATGCCTGCAAAGCTTTCCGTCAACCTCAACGCCATCGCCATGCTGCGCAACCGGCGCGACCTGCCGTGGCCAAGCGTGACCGGGCTCGGACGCATCGCCCTTGCCGCCGGCGCGCATGGGCTGACGGTGCACCCGCGACCCGACGAGCGGCACACCAGGCATTCCGATCTGCCTGAGATCAGGGCGCTGATCGACGACGAGTTCCCGAATGCGGAATTCAACATCGAGGGCTATCCGACCGAGGAGTTCCTGGCGCTTGTGGAAAAGCATCAGCCCGAGCAGGTGACGCTGGTGCCCGACGACCCGGCGCAGGCGACTTCCGACCATGGCTGGAACTTCGCCGCCGAGGCTGCGTTTCTGACACCGGTTGTCAAGCGCCTGAAGAAGGGAGGCTTTCGCGTATCGCTGTTTTCCGATCCGGATCCCGCTGCCGTGAAAGCCGCTCGCGACACCGGCGCCGACCGGATCGAACTCTATACGGGTCCATATGGCAGCTATCATTCCGATTCGGCAAAAGCGGCGAAGGAATTGGAGAAATTGGGAAAGACGGCGGATGCCGCATTGGCCGCAGGGCTCCAGGTCAATGCCGGGCACGACCTTGTGGTGAGCAATTTGCCGGCGCTGGCCAGGCGCATCCCGGCATTGGCCGAAGTGTCGATCGGACATGGGTTGACAGCCGATGCGTTGGAGTATGGCATGGCCGCAACGGTCAGGCGGTTTCTGAAGGCTTGTGGCTGGTAGGAAAGGCGAGCCGATAGGCCATGCGTTCCCGGCACGGCAGCGCGTCCTTTCCATCCCGCAGCATAGAGCGCCGCACGTCTATGGGAGTGTCGTCCATGGCCCTTGCCCACGCTGGTAGCGAGGCAGAACCCATCGAACAATCCAGCCACTCCAAGGCCGAGCAGCACAGCACCAGAGTTTTGATGCTGGGCGCGTTGGGCGTGGTTTACGGCGATATCGGCACGAGCCCAATCTACGCGTTTCGGGAAGCGCTGCACGCATCGTCGGGACCGGTAGCGCGCAACGATGTTCTCGGCGTGCTGTCGCTTATCGTCTGGGCGCTGACGATCATCGTCACGATAAAGTACGTCGCTTTCGTGCTCAGAGCCGACAACAAGGGTGAGGGCGGCACGCTGTCGCTGATGGCGCTTGCGCGCAACGCTTATCCAAAGGGAGCCCGGTTCATTCTGGGGATCGGACTTTGCGGCGCGGCGCTGTTTTTCGGCGACGCCATCATAACGCCGGCCATCTCCGTGCTTTCGGCGGTCGAGGGCCTGGAAGTGGTGACCCCGACGCTGGAAACTTATGTTGTTCCGATCACGCTGATCATCCTGGCAATGCTTTTTGCCGTGCAACGCTTTGGCACCGGCAGGGTGGCGGCCGTGTTCGGACCGGTGACGGCAGCGTGGTTCCTGGCGATCGGCGCCGCCGGGGTCTACCATCTGCTGGACGACCCGTCGGTCCTGCTGGCGATCAATCCCTATTACGCCGTCGCTTATCTGGCCAATACGCCCACCGGTGCGTTCGTCACGGTCGGGGCGGTGTTCCTGGCGGTCACCGGGGCCGAAGCCCTTTATGTCGATCTCGGCCATTTCGGCCGCAGGCCGATCGTGCTGGCGTGGTTCTCCGTGGTGTTCCCTTGTCTGCTCCTCAACTATTTCGGACAAGGCGCGTTCGTTCTGGCCAACGGCGGCAAACCCACCAATCCATTCTTCCAGATGCTGCCGGATTGGGCGCTAATGCCCATGGTTGGGCTGGCCACGGCAGCGACGGTGATCGCCAGTCAGGCGGTGATCTCCGGCGCTTTCTCGCTGACGCGGCAGGCGGTGCAGCTCAATCTGCTGCCACGTATCGAGGTGCAGCATACTTCCGAGATGCAATCCGGCCAGATCTACATGCCGCGGGTCAATCTGGTGGTCGCACTCGGCGTGATGCTGCTGGTGGTCGGCTTTGGCAGTTCGAGTTCGCTGGCTTCCGCCTATGGCATTTCGGTGACTGGCGAAATGCTGATGACAACCATCCTGTTGTTTGTGGTGATGCGGTTCCGGTGGAAATGGCAGCTTGCACTGGCAGCCGCGCTCACACTGCTGTTCGGCACGATCGATACTGGATTTTTCCTCGCAAACGTCGTCAAGATCCTCGAAGGCGGGTGGGTGTCGATCACGGTCGCCTGCGGCATGGGGCTGATCATGTCCACATGGATACGCGGCACCCGCTATTTGTTCGACAAGACGCGCCGGAACGAGATCCCGCTGGATTTCCTCGCCGGCAATCTGCTGAAGAAGAAGCCGCATCTGGTGTCGGGCACCGCGGTGTTCCTGACGAGCGATCCGCTGAGCGCGCCGACCGCGCTGATGCACAGCCTGAAGCACTACAAGGTGCTGCACGAGCAGAACGTCATCCTTTCGGTGGTGACGGCACCGCAGCCGGTTGTGCCCGACAGCGAGCGCGTCAAGATGGAAATGGTCAACGAGCTGTTCATGCGGGTGACGCTGACCTTCGGCTACATGGAGCAGCCCAACATCCCGCGTGCGCTGGCGATCTGCCGCAAACAGGGCTGGAAGTTCGACATCATGACGACGTCCTTCTTCCTGTCGCGGCGCTCTCTCAAGGCCTCGCCCAATTCCGGCATGCCGGTCTGGCAGGACAAGCTGTTCATCGGGCTGGCGCGCTCGGCGGCCGATGCAACGGAATATTTCCAGATCCCGACCGGACGCGTCGTCGAGATCGGGACGCAGGTGGCTATTTAAAAACGTGTCCGTTGCGACATTCCAGGTGGTCTGCCGATCGGACTGAGTCTGCCAAGTCGTGGAGGGCTCGCAATATCGGGACGGAGCCATTACGTGACGGCACTTGATATTGCAGCGCAGCAAGCGTAGAGCACCGCCCGCTTACCGGAGTGTCGTCCATGGCCCTTACCAATGCTGGTAACGAGGCAGAACCTGTCGAACAATCCAGCCATTCTGAGGTCGAGCAGCACAGCACCAAGGTGCTGATGCTGGGCGCGCTCGGCGTGGTTTACGGCGATATCGGTACCAGCCCGATCTATGCATTTCGCGAGGCGTTGCACGCATCGGCCGGTGGCAACGTCGCCAACCGTGGCGACATCCTCGGTGTGTTGTCGCTGATCATCTGGTCGCTGACGATCACCGTCACCATCAAATACATCATGTTCGTGCTCCGCGCCGACAATCGAGGCGAGGGCGGGGTGCTGTCGCTGATGGCGCTGGCGCGCAACAGCTTCCCGACGCGCTCTGCGGTGATCCTCGGCATCGGCATCGTCGGCGCGGCGCTTTTTTTCGGCGACGCAGTCATCACGCCGGCGATCTCGGTGCTATCGGCGGTCGAAGGTATGAACGTCGTCACGCCGACATTCCAGCCCTATGTGGTGCCACTGACACTGGCCATCTTGGCGATCCTGTTTGCGGTACAGCGATTCGGCACCGGCGGCGTAGGTTTGGTGTTCGGGCCAGTCACCGCGCTGTGGTTCCTGGCCATCGGCCTTTCCGGCATTAACCACATCATCGCCGATCCGGAAATCCTGCTGGCGATCAGCCCGCATTACATCGTGTCGTTCCTGGTCAACTCGCCCGATGTCGCCTTCGTCACGGTTGGTGCGGTCTTCCTCGCCGTCACCGGCGCCGAGGCGCTCTATGCCGACCTCGGCCATTTCGGCCGCAAGCCGATCGTACTCGCCTGGCTGGCAATCGTGTTTCCTTGTCTGTTGCTCAACTATGTCGGGCAAGGCGCCTTCGTGCTGGCAAATGGCGGCGTTGTCGGTCATCCATTCTTCGAGATGAACCAGGGCTGGACGCTTATTCCGATGGTCGTGCTGGCGACGGCGGCGACCGTCATCGCCAGCCAGGCGGTGATCTCCGGCGCTTTTTCGCTGACCAGACAGGCGGTGCAGCTCAATATGCTGCCGCGTTTCGTTATCCAGCATACGTCGGAAAAACAGTCGGGCCAGATCTATCTGCCGCGCATCAACCTGATGCTGGCGCTGGTGGTGATGTTGCTGGTGGTCGGCTTCGGCGAATCCAGCCGCCTGGCCTCGGCCTACGGCATTTCGGTGACCGGCAACATGCTGGTGACGAATGTGCTGCTTTTTGTTGTGATGACGCGCATCTGGAAATGGCCGCTCGGCGTCGCGATCGCCTTGATGGCCGTGTTCGCCTTCGTCGATACCGGCTTCTTTGCCGCCAACATAGTCAAGGTGTTTGAAGGTGGCTGGGCATCGCTTGCCATCGCCGCAGTTATCGTGATGACTATGTGGACCTGGATCCGCGGCAGCCGCTATTTGTTCGACAAGACGCGCCGGAACGAGATCCCGCTGGATTTCCTCGCCGGCAATCTGCTGAAGAAGAAGCCGCATCTGGTGTCGGGCACCGCGGTGTTCCTGACCAGCGACCCGCTGAGCGCGCCGACGGCGCTGATGCACAGCCTCAAGCACTACAAGGTGCTGCACGAGCAGAACGTCATCCTTTCGGTGGTGACGGCACCGCAGCCTGTCGTGCCCGACAGCGAGCGCGTCAAGATGGAAATGGTCAACGAGCTGTTCATGCGGGTGACGCTGACCTTCGGCTATATGGAGCAGCCCAACATCCCGCGTGCGCTGGCGATCTGCCGCAAACAGGGCTGGAAGTTCGACATCATGACGACGTCCTTCTTCCTGTCGCGGCGCTCTCTCAAGGCCTCGCCCAATTCCGGCATGCCGGTCTGGCAGGACAAGCTGTTCATCGGGCTGGCGCGCACGGCGGCCGATGCGACGGAATATTTCCAGATCCCGACCGGACGCGTCGTCGAGATCGGAACGCAGGTGGCTATCTAAATAAATGGCCGTGCCCTTCGAAGGGCACGGCCATTTGTCAGGCTCAGCTCACCAGAGCCGCCTTATTTGCTTCAAGAAATTGCTTCAGCGGCCGCGGCTTCCTGCCGGACAGCGTCTCGATCTCGTCCGTCACCATGCTGATGCGGCCGGAACGTGTGTTGGTGTCGAACGAAACGATGACCGGGGCGAAACCTTCGGGGACGCCGGCTGCCTTCAATCCCCCGGTCAGCGCTTCGTCCGAAAGCTGGACGACCTCGATCGGCTTGCCGGTAACTTCGGTGACGAGGGCCGCGATTTCAGCCACCGTATAGGCCTGCGGACCCGTCAGCGTGTATGTCTTGCTTTCGGTTGCCCCCGATGCGAGACAGGCGGCGATCGCCGCGGCTATGTCGTCGCGTGCGCCATGGGCAATGCGGCCGTCTCCAGCGGATGTGTACCAGTGCCCCGAGGCGATGGCGTGCGGCAGCGCCATGAACAGGTTCTCCTGATACCAGCCGTTGCGGAAGATGGTGTAGGGGATACCGCTCGCCTTGATCGCCTGCTCGGTGCCGTGGTGATCAGGCGCAAACAGTACCGGCGATCCTGGCTCCGGACTGGGCATCGACGTGTAGAGCAGATGCGAAACGCCGGCGCTTTTTGCGGCGGCGACCGCAGCCTCATGTTGCTTCAGGCGCTTGCCCGGAACGGCGAGCTCGTTTGTCGAAATGATCAGAACCCTGTCCGCGCCGGTAAATGCACTGGCCAACGACGTGGCGTCGTCGAAGTCGACTGCCCGGATGGTGACGCCTCGGGCTGCCAGATCGGCCAGATTTTCCGGGTTGCGGGTGGCGGCGATGATGCGCTGAGGGGAGACCTTGAGCGTGTCAAGCAGATGATTAATGACGCCGCGGCCAAGCTGGCCGGAGGCGCCGGTGACGAGAAGGGTGTCGGTCATGAGATGTCCTGACGTTGCGCCGGAGCGGCGGGTGCATATGTTAGTCTCAAAAAGAGACCAGCACTAAAATAGGAATTGACCCATCCTCGTAAAGAAGGCAGTTTTGCGGGAGGTAGGCACACCCAGGGAACCAGCCATGGACGGCAAGATCGTCAATCTGAGATCGAAGCTCGAGATATACAAAGCAGGCAGCGGTGGCGGAAACCTTGCGGATTGCCCGGTTCGCGACGTGATCCAGGGCATAAGCAATAAATGGAGTTCACTGTTGATGGAGGCCTTGGCCGAGAAGCCGTACCGCTTCGGCGAATTGCGGCGGCTGGTGCCCGATATTTCACAGCGGATGCTCACCCAGACGCTGCACGATCTGCAGCGCGACGGCTATGTGCATCGCCAGGTGTTTCCGACCAAACCGCCGAGCGTCGAATACAGCCTCACCGATCTCGGGCGCTCGATGTTTGGACCCTTGCATCAGCTGATCCAATGGGCCGAGCTCAATCACGGCGCTGTACGCGAGGCGCGGAAGGTTTTCGATGCTGCCGAAGGCTGAGCCTCCAGGCCGAGACGGCGGCTTGATTTAGCGGCGGTGCTGAAGGATTGTCCGGCCTGGGTTGGGGCGGGCAGATGGGCAATTCTCTGGACATCGCGATTGCCGGCGCCGGGCCGGCTGGACTTGCCGCCGCGCTCTATCTCACGCGCGCCGGACATAGGGTCACCATCTTCGAGCGCTTCAACCAGCCACAACCGGTCGGGTCCGGGCTGATCCTGCAGCCGACCGGGCTGACGGTGCTTGCCGATCTCGGCCTGCTCGATGACATTCTGGCGCTGGGCAGCCGCATAGACCGCCTGCATGGTGCAGATGCCAAGACCGGCCGCACAGTGCTCGACGTCCGCTACGATGCCCGGAGTGGCGGCCGCTTCGGGCTGGCGGTGCACCGCGCGGCTCTGTTCGGCGTGCTTTTCCGCGCCGCCCGGCGCCAGGCGCTCACCATTGAGACAGGTATCGAGCTCGAGACGCTGGAAACCGGCGAGCGGGCAACATTGATCTGCGGCAACGGACAACGGATAGGGTCGTTCGACCTGGTAGTGGATGCCAGCGGTTCGCGCTCCAAACTGCGGCGGTGCGTGAACAATCCGGGCGAACCGCGATCGCTCGCCTATGGCGCGTTCTGGGCATCGCTTGGCTGGCGCGGCGAGGGTTTCGACGAGCACGCGCTGCTGCAGCGCTACGACAGCGCGAGCGTGATGATCGGCGTGCTGCCAATCGGCCGGCCCGAGCCGGATGCCCAGAAGATGGCGGCATTCTTCTGGAGCCTCAAGCCGGCGGATGCCGAGCGCGTCTGGGCGGCAGGTCTCGATGCATGGAAGGCGAGATTGGCCGGGCTGTGGCCTGAATGCGCGGCCTTCATCGACCAGATCGACAGTTTCGAGCAGCTCTCGCTGGCGCGCTATGGCCATCACACGATGAAGACGCCAGCCGGACGGCGATTGGCCGTTATCGGCGACGCGGCCCATTCGACAAGCCCGCAGCTCGGGCAGGGCGCGAACATGGCGCTGCTCGATGCAGCCGCGCTCAACTACGCGCTCATAGGAACGGACCGTATCGATACTGCGCTGGGGGCCTATGTCCGGGCGCGGCGATGGCATGTGCGGGTCTTCCAGGCGCTGTCGCTGGTGCTGACGCCGTTTTATCAGTCGGATTCGATTGTGATGCCGTTCGTCCGCGACAGGCTGGTGGCGACGCTGGCAAAAGTCCCGCCGGCGCCGCAGTTTCTTGCTTCCATGGTTACAGGAACGGTGCTCAATCCATTCAAGCCGATAGGGCTTGCGGAAGCGCTGTGGCCGGATCGTTTTGGCGGATGATTTCCGAAAGGTGCGAACCCTTAGCCTGCAAGAATGCATGGAGGCGTTGCGGATAATCGGGAGCGACCGCGCCCTTCACTGATGGGCGTTTGCGCAACGCCTCGCGCCACACCTGGACATGCGGCTTTCCGTCCAGGATGCCGAAATCGCCGATCCGGTCGAAGACGTCGAAATAGCGAAAAATCGGGCCGTAGACCGCGTCGACCAGTGAGAAGCGCTCGCCGTCGAAGCATGGCCCAGCCGCGCCGTTCGCCAGTTCCACTTCCAGGCGATCGAACATTGCCGATAGCGCCTCGCTTTCAGCGAGCAACGCGGCTTCCGTAGGCGCTGAATAGAAGCGGCCGATGCCGCTCAGGATTGCTGAGCCGAATTCGATCCAAGCGCGATGCCGGGCACGGGCATAGGGGTCGGTGGGATGCAGCGGATTGGGCTGGGTTTCCTCGAGGAATTCGAGGATGACGAGCGATTCGAAGATCACCGTTTCCTGGCCGTCATGCTCAACGCGGAGCAGCGGCACCTTGCCGAGCGGCGATATCGCCTTGAACCAGGCAGGCTTGTTGGCGAGATCGACCGTGATGCGCTCGAATGGAACGTCCTTTTCGCGAAGTGAAATCGCCGCGCGCTGCACATAGGGACAAAGATGGTGGCTGACGAGGATGAGCTTGTCGGTCATCTCACTCTCCCCAGACATAGTTCAATGCGCCGTCCTCGACGCGGGTGGAGAGGAACATCAGGCGGGAGCCCTTCGGCGTCGGGCCTTCGAGGCGATCACCGTTAGCCATGTCGAACGAGGCGCCGTGCCACTGGCAGACGAGCTTCCCGTCCTTGCAGTCGAGCGGGCCACCGAAATGCAGGCAGACGTTGGCGGCGGCGCGGATACGCTCGCCGCTGCGGTAGACATGGACCTCGCGGCCGAAAAACGGAGCGATGAGGCTGCCTGTTTCCGGAATGTCGGCGATCTTGCAGATTTCATGCTTCATCGGAATTGCCTCTCGTGATTGATGCAATTGCATCTATATAGATGCATTTGCATCGATCGTCAAGCTTGATGCAATTGCATCTATCGCCTACGATGCAATCATGACCGGGATTCCTTCACCTCCAGCCATCAAGGCCTGGGCTCGCCTGATGCGGGTTTCGCGCCAGTTGTTGGAAAGAGCCGAGGACGCGCTGAAGGACAGTGGCCTGCCGCCGCTTGCCTGGTACGACGTCCTGCACGAGCTTGCCGAGGCGGGCGAGGGCGGATTGCGGCCGTTCCAACTCACCGAGCGCACCCTGTTTGCGCAGTACAACATCTCCCGGCTGCTGGCGCGGCTCGAAGCCGACGGGCAGGTCGAGAAGCTTCCAGTTGCCGATGACGGCCGCGGGCAAACAGTCCGCGTCACAGACAAGGGACGCGAGACGCGCCGCCGCATGTGGGCTGTCTACGGCCGGTCGATCGCGGAGTTGGTCGGCTCCCGGCTTTCCAATGTTGAGCTGGACGCGCTGTCAGCTCTGCTTGGGCGCCTGCGAGATCCGCCCGCCCTGGAGTGACACGCCTTCATGACGAAGATGGCGACCGATTGGCGAGGTCAGGCACTGCCCAAGAGGAATGCCAACGTCGCCAGAACGCCAAGCCCGACGCGGACCAGATGCAGATTGCCCCATTTGGCGATCAATGTCCGAGCTTCAGGATTGACGGAGTTCGCGTCCATCGCCTCCAGCAACCTGTTTGCCGGCATCATCACCAGCAGCGTCCATGGCCAAGGCAGGATGATCAGCACGGCGCCAGCCAGATAAGCGAGATTGCCAGTCAGCCACCACGCGACGAGGCCAAGAAAACAGGCGATGACGGCAATCGAGGCCTGCATGGCGGCGCCGCGCTCGTAGGAAGGCTGCCATTCCTGCAGCAATGCTTTGTCCTCGAGGCGAAGCCGCGCCGGCTGTTCGGCGACGCTGACGTAGATAGCCGCACCCGCGAACACTGCGGTAACGGTCAACGCAAGCAATCCGGCGAGCATGATCAGTGTCTCCCGTGATGCCCCGCATGGAGCAAGCTACAGAAATAAAGGCTTGCGTCGGGTCGGGCAATACGCCATAAAGCCGAACCGTAACGTACGGTACGCCATCGAGCTCGTATCTGAACTGCGGTGAGTTTGCGTCCTGAGGAAAAACTGTGTTGCACGCTGTGACCGACATCGAAACCAGCGAGGCGCTGACGGAGCGGCAGAAGGACGTGCTCGACGCCGCCCTTCGCCTGCTGGTCGAAGAGGGCGATCAGTTGACCATGACCGCCGTGGCGCGGCGGGCGAGCTGCTCGAAGGAGACGCTCTACAAATGGTTCGGCGATCGCGACGGGCTGTTGACGGCAACGGTACAATGGCAGGCGTCTAAGGTGCGGGTAGTGCCGGTCGACCGCAAGGGGCTCGACCTCCCTTCGCTGACGGCGAGCCTCGAACGCTTCGCTTCGGACTGGCTCAAGGTAATTTCGAGCGACACCTCGATCGCGCTGAACAGGGTGGCGGTCGGCCATGCTAGTTCGGGGAAGGACGATCTCGGCGCCATCGTGCTGGAGAACGGCCGCTTCGCACTGGCCCGGCGCCTTAAACCGGTGCTGGAGGCAGGCAAGGAAGCTGGTTTCCTCGAGTTTTCCGACGCGGAGACGGCGTTCCGCACCTTTTTCGGGCTGGTCGCCCGCGACGTGCAGATCCGCCTGCTGCTTGGCGACCGGCTGGAATTGACTGATGCGGCGATCGGCGGCGATGCCGTCCGGGCGACGCAGCAGTTTCTCGCTCTTTACGGGGCAAAAACCGGGCCGCAAGGCCTCTGAATTCAAAACGGGAAGGAACAAAAATGCGTGTCTATTACGATCGCGATGCCGATCTCAACCTGATCAAGGGCAAGAAGGTCGCCATCATCGGCTATGGCAGCCAGGGCAGGGCGCATGCGCTCAACCTTAAGGATTCCGGCGTCAAGGACATCGCCATCGGCCTCAAGGCCGGCTCGGCGACCGCCAAGAAGGTCGAGGCCGACGGGCTCAAGGTGATGAGCGTAGCCGATGCCGCCAAGTGGGCCGACCTGATGATGATGGCCACGCCGGACGAGCTGCAGGCCGACATCTACAAATCCGAGATCGCGCCGAACATCCGCGATGGCGCAGCGATTGCCTTTGCCCACGGCCTCAACGTGCATTTTGGCCTGATCGAGCCCAAAGCTTCGGTTGACGTCGTGATGATCGCGCCGAAGGGGCCTGGCCATACGGTGCGCGGCGAATACCAGAAGGGCGGTGGTGTGCCGTGCCTGGTCGCGGTCAACCAGGACGCTTCGGGCAATGCGCTCGACCTGGCGCTCTCCTATGCCTGCGGCGTTGGCGGCGGCCGCTCGGGTATTATCGAGACCAATTTCCGCGAGGAGTGCGAGACCGACCTGTTCGGCGAGCAGGTGGTGCTGTGCGGCGGCCTAGTCGAATTGATCCGCGCCGGCTTCGAGACACTGGTGGAAGCCGGCTACGCGCCGGAAATGGCCTATTTCGAGTGCCTGCACGAGGTCAAATTGATCGTCGACCTGATCTATGAAGGCGGCATTGCCAACATGAACTACTCGATCTCGAACACCGCCGAATGGGGCGAATATGTCTCGGGCCCGCGCATCATCACCGCCGAGACCAAGGCCGAGATGAAGCGCGTGCTGAAGGATATCCAGACCGGCAAGTTCACCTCGGAATGGATGCAGGAATACCGCGCCGGCATGTCGCGCTTCAAGGGCATCCGCCGCAACAACGACAGCCACCAGATCGAGGAAGTCGGCGCCAAGCTGCGCGCGATGATGCCGTGGATTTCGAAGAACAAGCTGGTTGATAAGGCCAAGAACTGAAGGACACCCACGTTCGTTTCGTTACCCGTCCTCGGGCTTCGCCCTGCGGGCGCGTGGGAATTTCCATGAACAAGCTGGTCGACAAGGCCAAGAACTGATCGCAATTTCATTGCCGATCAAGAAAGGCCGGCGGAGCGATCCGCCGGCCTTTTCGCATCAAGATCGTGTGGTTTCCAGGCTTCTGGACAGGCGCATTATCCTCATCACCGTGATATGCCTGTGCGGGGCATGGCGCAAAAGTGCCAAGGGGGTGAGAGTTGGAACTCAAATTTCTGTTGGTCGGGTTTGCCTGCGCGGTTGCCGGCATGCTCTCCCTCGTCACCTTGCTGAAGTGGTGGGAGGTGAGGGCGGTCAGCCGCTGGTCTCCGACGCCGGGAAAGATCATCTCGTCGCAGGTCGAGGCTCGCGAGGTGACCAGTTCGGGATCCGGTTCGGACAGCAGAGGGTCGACCGAAATCCGCAACTTCCCGGCAATCACCTTCGAATACAAGGTGAACGGCAAGACATTTCGCAGTTCGCACTACAGCGTGCAGGAGAACCTTGGAAACTTTGCAGTGGCGGAAACCCTTGCGAAATTTCCAAACGGGGCCGGCGTAACCGTCTTCTACAATCCGGCCGATCCAGCCAAGGCGGTGATCGAACGCACCATGCCCGACGGCTCCTTCAAGTTCATGGTCCAGCTTTCGTCCGGGCTGGTGGTCGGCGCGCTTGTATTGGTCTTCTCCGTCGGCGGCCTCCTCGAAGCGATCCGGCCGTTTTTGCCCAGGCCGCAGAACCTCGGCGCCGCTGCCCTGCTGCTTTTCATGGGATTGTTTGTGCTGCGCATGGGCTTTGCCCAGAAGTCACTTGCGGAACAGGCGGCCAAATGGCCGATCACGGCAGGACGCATCGATGCTTCGGGCCTGCAGAAATTCGAGACCCGCGACAGGTCCGGAGGCAGCTATCGGCCCTGGCGGACAGTCTTCAAATCCCGCGTCGTCTACAGCTATAGCGTCGCCGGCCAGCGCTACGCCGCCGATCGCATCGCGTTCGGCGCAAACGTGACGGCTTCGCTGCCGAGCCTCGTCAGCGGTCGATCGCAGCGCTACCTCCAGGGCGACAAGGTCGAGGTCCACTACGATCCCGACAACCCAGTTGCAGCGGTTCTCGAATGCAGGGTTAGCGGGCTTTGGCTCCTGTGGGGCTGCGCAGTTGGCCTCCTCGGTGGAGCCGCGCTGCTGGTAGGCGTCATCTGAAGCTGCTGTCCTAGGCTGCATATCCAGCGGAAAAAGATGCCTGTCTTCAGCATCTGACAAGAACTCCGCTGTCGAAGCCAGGCCATGTCAATCTCACCGTCGCCCCGTCGACCACAATATGGATGACACGGGAGAACGGCTCTTCGGCCGACGGGTCGGATCCGTAGCATTGGCTGGCCCGAGCCACCCAGCCCGTAGGCGTCTTGAGAAACGATGCGTGTTCGCAGCCGAGAGCAGGGACCGACAGCGCGTCGCGGTACAATGTGTAGACAGTCTGGCGTTGAACATCCGCAACGGCGGTACAGTTCGATCTGTCCCCGGACCATGTGCCCACATAGGGTTCCGTGGCAAAGGCGCTGCCGCACGTAAATGTTAAGATCGAAATGAGCATCAAGAGATTTCGCATCATCGATTCTTTCTTTTCGACGCGGCCTTGGGCCATGTTAAAGCATCGATGCTCAGGCTTCACAATGATGCTGCTCCAAGGGACTTAAATGATCATCCGCAAAGCAGCAGCTATTTTTCTGAGCATGCTGAGCCTGTTGCAAGCAGCGAACGCAACAGAATGTTCGCTCAGCCATGCGACCTATCGCGAGCCGCGTTCGGGAGCGACGATACAGTTCCGGCCAACCAACAACGAGCTGGCCGCGCTAACGACCGAGGTCTTTTCGTTGATCGTGCCCAATACCGACATTCGTCTGCCGTCGGACATTACCTGGACCAATGGCAAGTACTCCTTTCCTGTGGGCACTATCCGGCACACCTGCACCGACGACGATCGTGAGGCTGGTCTCGAGGACGGCACCGGGCTGTGCAGAGTGTGGGATGGGCAGGTCTATGCGTTCAATGCAGGCGGTGCCGAGCAGTTGAATTCCCGCGAAGCCTCGCCGGCACCGGCAGGGTTGCTGTTGCCTGACTTCGGCGCGATTTTTACCGAATGGCCCGATTTCGCCAAAGCCAATCCCGACGGTTCAGCCTGGGACGCCTTTAGTTTGACGGGTTGTAGCGATGAATAGCAAGAGACCGCCGGCCTGCATGTTCGCCCTGCCGGTCCTTATGGCCATGGCAACCGGCGCTCGTGCCGACCAAAGCAAGCCGTCGCGTCCGCCTGTCGACAAATGCGCTTGGGAACGGCTGGCGGACAAGGATGTCGGGCTGGCTGCCTGGGTGCAGCGCTGCGATTTCGGTTTTCGCCGGATTCATTTCGAGCTTGGCGGCAATGCTCTTGCCATCGAATACAGCGACGGCGGGCCGGCCGATCCCGTCGTCGAAGTCTTCGATATGCTGCCTGGCGAGGCCGCCGATGCTGCGTTGCAGCGCATTTTTACTCAGAAGACCGAGAAAGCCATCAGCACACGTTGCGTGCTCATGCCTTACACCGAAGGGCCGACGCCCGCGCGCATCCTCCGGTATGTTTTCAGTCCCGATGCCGCCTATCGTGAGGAATTGAAGACCGTCGCCAACCCTGACGAGGTCGGCGAACCGCCTTGTGGCGAATGGGGCGAAGCCCCGGACGGCATTCAGTATTTCGAGGTGCAATCACCCGAACTGCGAAAGCTTCTATTCGTTCGCGTCGGCCAGGATGAGCCGCTGTTTGACGAGCAGACACTGCGAGTCCTGCCACCCGGATAGCGCCGGGATCTCAGCCGTAGTGCCAACTGGGCTTTGGTTCGGTACCGGTGAACATCACGCCGATACGATCTTCGCGGCGCCAGCGGACCACGGCCTTGTAGGCAATGCCGTCGGTCGGAACATAGAGCAGGAACTCATCGGGCACGCGCGCGTCGATCGAGACCTTCAATTCGGCGCCGCCGGCGTGCATGTTGCGCAGCGTGCATGTGACCTCGGAATTGCTCACGCCGGTCAGGATCGTCGCGCCCTTCAAGACGCGCTGCCGGTGTTTGTCCCTCTGTTCGTCCTCGGCCATCGCACGCAATCCAGCCATTTTTCGCGTCTCGGGCGTTCTGATCGGGAGGATTATTAGACCTGCCTGATAAAAATAGCGTTATCAGCAGTCGGGACTGGGCGATGTTCGCGGTTCCTGGCTGGAAGAAAAAGGCGCCGCGAAGCACGGCGCCGAATGATGCTTGTTGTCGGCCTGCTTACCTATAGGGCGAGTAGCATTGCTGGCGCGGCCCGTAATAGGGCTGGAAGGTGTTGTCCCAGGCGCGGTACGACCGGTAGCGATTGTAACACCATTGGACATGTGCACTGGAAAGCCGCCCTGCGCGATAATAGCGGCGCGGTGGCGGCGCGTCGTAGTAGTTGTAGCTGTTGTACAGGCTGCCAAGGCCGAGGCCCAGGCCCAAGCCAAGAATCGCGGCACCCGCACCATCATCATAGTAGCCGCCGCGGTAATGGCGGCGATGGTGGCGCCAGCGCCAGCTGTCGTCCCAGCCGCCATTGTCCCAGTGTCTCGAAAAATGACGGCCGCGGAAATTGTGGGACCGCCATCTCCAATCGTCGCCGCCGTGCCATTGCCGAAAGCCGCGATTGCGCCAACGCCAGATCTGCCTGTCATTGCCGCCTGCCCAATCTTCACGAATTTGCACGATGTCGGCAGCGTTGCCCGCCACCGGCAGCAGGGGTTTGGGTATCGGCCCGGCAAGCGACGGGGCCGAGAGGCTGGCGATCAGACCGAGGGCCATCAGCCCGGATCTGACGGAAGATAAAAAGAGCGGTTTCATCGCACTCTCCGAAATTCAGGCCCCACGCCCAGAAACCTCGGGGAAGAGCCTATTGATGGAACTTTCCATCTGAACGGAAGATGAACAAAAAGGTTCCGTCAACCATGGCGAGCGCGCGATCAATCAGAGCCTCCTGGTTTCTGCGCCCTTGTTTTCGGGCGCGCTTGCGGGCAAAGCTCAAAGCCATGTCGCTGCGCCTTGCCACCTTCAACGTCGAAAACCTGATGAACAGGTTTGATTATTCCGGATACCGCAATCAGCTCAACGAAGATCGCACACTGGCGCTTTTCGACATCCAGAGCGAGGCCGAATACAAGATGCTCGAGCAGGCGCGGGCGATCGCGCAGTCCGACGACACGCGCCAGTTGACGGCGCTGGCGATCGCGGCCACCCGCGCCGACATCATCTGCATGCAGGAGGTCGACAATATCGAGGCGCTGAAGGCCTTCGAATATGGCTATCTCTTCAAGATGGTGGGGCAAGGCTATCGGCAGAAATACACCACCGCCGGCAATGATTCGCGCGGCATCGACGTCGCCGTGATGATGCGCAACGAGACCGCGCAGGGCCAGCCAATCGAATTCGTGCGCATGACTAGCTACGCCTATGTCACGTTCGAGCAATTCGGCCTGCACACGGCGGAATTGGCAGCGCTTGGTCACCAGGCCAATGAACGCATCTTCCGACGCGACTGCCTGGAAATCGATCTGACGGTCGCTGGCGCGCCGTTGACGCTGTATCTCGTGCATTTCAAGTCGATGGGCTCGCCCCGTAACGGCCTCGACGGCCGCGAGGCGACAATGCCGCTGCGCATCGCCGAGGCGCAAGCGGTGCGCCGGATCATCGAGGAGCGCTTCGGCAAGGATAATGCCGCCGACAAGCGCTGGGCAATCTGCGGCGACATGAACGACTACCGGCAGCGCGTAAAGATCACTGGCGATGTTTTCGACGGCCATCGCTTCGAGGTGATCGACGAGACCCGGTCCTGCATCGACGTGCTCACTGCCGGCGGTTTTTGCGAAAACGCGGTCGAGCGGCGGCCGGAAATGGACCGCTGGACTTTCTATCACACGCGCGGACCGGAAGAGCGGCATCTCTGCCAGCTCGACTACATCCTTTTATCGAGGGCGCTAGCCAGGCAGAACGCCACCGCCGTTCCCGATATCATCCGTAGCGGACAGCCTTGGCGCACCATATTTCCGGCGGGCCAGGAGGTCGAGCGCTTCCCACGCGCCGGGTGGGACCGGCCGAAAGCATCCGACCATTGCCCAGTAGCAATTGCCCTCGACATGGTGTGAGACAGGCGTGAGTTTCGATTTGCCGCGCAACGTCATCCTGCCGGTCGATGCCATCGACGTCAGGCTCGATTCCGGCCCGCATCCGTTCGAGCGCGATCATGCCGACGCGATCGCGGCGAACTGGCGGCGTGAGACCGCGGCCAAGCCGGCGCTTTTCGACGGCACCGTGGTGCTGCTTTCCGCTCTCAGCTATCGCGACAATCGCCTAGTCGGCCGTTGCCATGCGGTGCGTTATTCGACCTTCATGCTTTGGCGCAGCAATCGACAGGTGCCTGGCGCCGAACATGCCTACGCGCACGCCATGCTGGTCGCCGGCGACAACGCGTTGGTGGCGATCCGTATGGCACCGCATACGGTCAATGCCGGGCGCGTCTACTTCGCCGCCGGTTCGTTCGAGCCAACCGATTTCCGCGACGGCATTGTTGACGTCGACTTCAACATGATCCGCGAGGTACTGGAGGAAACCGGGCTCGATCTATCAGGTGCGACACGCGGCAGGCGCCATTACGCCCTGTCGACGGCAACCGGCACGGTGATCTTTCGCCGCTACCGCGAGACGGCCTCCGCCGACGACCTCGCACAGCGGATCAGTGCATTCGTCGCCGCCGAATCAGAGCCTGAAATCGAAGGCCCTGTAATCATCCGCAATGCCGCCGATCTGCCGGACGGGCTGATGCCGCATATGAGACCGCTGATCGAATGGCACTTTGCGAGCGAGCAAGGTTTCCAACTCTAACGTCGTAGCCTACCTTCAATAGCCTTGCGGTCGTTGCGGGCGGCAACAAAATACAACAGCACGCCGAGACCCAGGAGCGCCCCCATCGCTGTTCCCATCGTCTGCCCAATCACCTGCTGGAAGTCAGCGGTGACGCGATCGGGATTCTCCATCCCATAAAGGATCAAATTCCACCAAAGCCCTGCCAAGGCGGCTTCGACGATCACAATCGCCAGAGCCAGTCGCGCTTTCTTGCTCATCCATTGTTCCCCCCTTAGTCCCCAACAGCATTGTTATCATTGCAGAATGTGCTGCGACAAGGGCAGGTTGCATAAAAAATTGGCAGCGTCTGAAGGCGACACTTGCTGCAATGCCTATTCATGCCTCAGCGCGTCGATCGGGTTAAGCCGCGCGCCGCGCAGCGCCGGGAAGAAGCCGAACATCATGCCGATCAGCGCGGAAAAGCCGACAGCAAGCAGGATGACCGCCGGGCTTGGCGCAAACGGGATCGTCAGCGTCAGCGAGGCGAGGCCGGCAAGGGCCAGGCCGATCAGGATGCCGATGATGCCGCCAAGCAGCGACAGCACGGTTGCCTCGACCAGGAACTGGATGAGGATGTGCTTTTCGTGGGCGCCGATGGCGAGCCTGATGCCGATCTCGCGCGTGCGCTCGGTTACCGACACCAGCATGATGTTCATAATGCCGATGCCGCCGACGAGCAGGCTGACGCCGGCGACGGCACCGAGCATGCCAGTCATGGTGGTGGTCGCGCTGGCCATGGCATCGGCGATCTGGGTCATGTCGCGGATCGAGAAATCATCGTCGCGGTCGGGCGTGATGCGGCGTGTGTCGCGCAAGATGTCCTCGACGCGCTGCTGCAGCACCGTGGTTGGCGTACGGTCGTCGGCGGCGACATAGATCGAATCGATGTCGCGATTGCCGGCAATGCGACGCTGATAGGCGGCGAGCGGCATCAGCACGACATTGTCCTGGTCCTGGCCGAAACCGGTATAGCCCTTCGGTTCGAGCAAGCCGATGATCTTGCAGGAAGTGCGGTTGACGCGGATGATCTCGCCTTCAGGGTCGCCGGCGCCGAAGAACTGCTGGCGCACCGTCTCACCGATGAGGCAGACGCCGGTGCCCGAGCGGGTTTCCGAATCGCTGAACGGGCGGCCCAAAACCAGCTTCCAGTCGCGGGCATCGAGATAGGCGCTGTCGGTTCCGGTGACGCCCGAGGTCAGGCTTTCGGTGCCGAAAATGACGCGCACCTGCTTTTGCGACGCCGGCGAGATGGCGCGCGAGCCGTCCAGATGCGCGGCAAGCGCGGTGAGATCCTTGTAGGCAAGAGGTCGGACGACCTGATCGAGCCCTCCAGGTCCGCCAGGCCCGGCCGGACGGCCGGAACGGATGACGAGCAGATTGCTGCCGAGCTTGGAAATGTCGGATTTGACCTTCTCGGTGGTGCCCGAGCCGATGGTCAGCATGGCGATGACGGCGGCGACGCCGATGACGATGCCGAGCAGCGTCAGGAACGAGCGCAGCACGTTGCGGCGGATGGAGCGGAGCGAGAGGCGAACGGTTTCCCAGATCATGGCTAGGCCATCTCGAGATTGGCTGTGTCCAAGGCGACATGGCCATCGAGGAAACGGATCGTGCGCTGCGCATAGCCGGCAACATCGGCTTCGTGCGTGACCATGGCGATAGTCAGCCCGAGCTCGCTGTTCAGCTGCATCAGGAGTTCCATGATCTCGTGCGTGCGTGCGGTGTCGAGATTGCCGGTCGGTTCGTCGGCGACGAGCAGCGTCGGCCTGGTGACGATGGCGCGGGCGATCGCCACGCGCTGCTGCTGGCCGCCGGACAGCTCGGCTGGCGTATGATGCTCGCGGCCGACAAGGCCGACCTCGGCAAGCGCCTGCATGGCAAGGCCGCGACGCTCGCGGGCACCAACGCCGCGGTAGATCAGCGGCAGTTCGACATTCTCCGCCGCCGTGGTGCGCGGCAAGAGGTTGTAGCCTTGGAAGACGAAGCCGACATAGAGGTTGCGCAGTACGGCGCGGCGATTGCGATCGAGACGGCCGGCGTCGATGCCTTCGAAGCTGTAGGTCCCAGCGGTCGGCGTGTCGAGGCAGCCAATGATGTTCATGGCCGTCGATTTGCCCGAACCGGACGGGCCCATAATGGCGACGAATTCGCCGCGCCTGATGGCGAGGTCGACGCCGGCCAGCGCATGCACCCGGGCTTCGCCCTGGCCATAGCTTTTCCAGACCTTGTCGAAGCCTATGAGGGTGGTCGCGCCCGATGCCACGATCAGCTCCGCTGCTGCGAGGCGGTAATGACTTGCGCGCCTTCCTCCAGGCCGGAGACGATCTCGGTCAGTTCTCCGTCTGTCGAGCCGACCCTGACGTTGACCGGATGCGGCCGCCCATTCTCCAGCACGTAGAGCGTGCGCGAGCCGTCGGTGGGCTTCGCCGCCGCCTGGTGCTGGCGGTTGCCGCCGGGGCGTCCCATGCGGCCGGTGAACAGGTCGGTGAGGCTCCAGCCGCGCTCCGCCGTCTGCGCCGGCCGGTAGCGGAAGGCGATCGATGGCACGGTGAGCACGTTCTTGGCCTGCTTGGTGACGACCGAGACGGTGGCTGTCATGCCGGGCCGCAACAGAAGCTCGCTATTGTCGACGTCGAGCCTTGCATCATAGGTAACGACACCGTCGGTGGTGACCGAGGCATAGGAAATGTCGCGGATTTCGGCGTCGAATGGCCGTTCGGGGAACGCGTCGACGGTGAAGCGCGCATGCTGGCCGGGTTTGACGGCGCCGATATCGGCCTCGTCGACCGCAGCCTTCAATTCCATGTTCTTCAAATCCGCGGCGATGACGAACAGCACCGGCGCCTGCAGCGAGGAGGCGACCGTCTGGCCGGGGTCGACCGAGCGCGTCAGTATGATGCCGTCGATCGGAGCGTAGATGGTACTCTTGGCAAGATCCGTCTGTTGCGCCTTGAGATCGGCATTGGCCATGGCGAGGTTGGCTTTGGCGATGTCAAGCGCCGCCTTCGAGCGGTCGCGGGTGGCGGTTGCCGCTTCGAGCGACTGGTCCGTCGCCATGCCGCGCTTGGTCAGTTGCGCCGCGCGCACCAGCGCCTTTTCGTTTTCGGCCAGGGTCACGGTGGCGTCCTCGACGCTCGCCGCCGCTGCCTTGGCGGAGGCCTGGGCGCGCTCGATCTGCACCTCCAGCTTTGCGGTGTCGAGCGCGGCCAGCACATCGCCCTTCTTCACCAGCTGGTTCTCGTTGACCGAAACCGAGCGGACGACGCCGGAGAGTTCGCTGGAAATATCGACCTGGGTGAGAGGCTGCAGCGCGCCGGTAGCCGAAACGGCGACGGTAAGGTCGGCCATGGCGGCCAGTGTCGTGGTATACTCGATCTTGGCGGGCGAGCCCGCATACCACTGGTAGCCGACGACACTCGCGGCGACGGCAAGCAGTGCGAACACTGCGTAACCCCAACCGCGACGGCGTTTTGTCTTCAGGCCCTGGTGGTCGAGCCCGAGCGCCGTCTCGATGGCGGAAGCGGATTCCGTCTTTGGCAGATTGACAATCTGGTCCACGCCGGACCCCTATGTTCAGTGATATCCCATCGGTGCACAAATCAGGCCTTATGGTTCAAAATTCAAATTAAATTTCGCTCATGTTTGGAATGAGGCAGAGGACTTACTGAGATGCAGCCGCGGAATTACTTGCTTTACGACGTATTCACCACCAACCGGCTGGCCGGCAATCCGCTGGCCGTGGTGCTCGACTGTGATGGGCTGGACGTTGCGACGATGCAGGCGGTGGCGCGCGAGTTCAACCTGTCCGAAACCGTCTTCGTGCTGCCGCCGGACAACCCGAAGCACCGGGCCCGCATCCGTATCTTCACGCCCGATTATGAAATGCCGTTCGCCGGCCACCCAACCGTCGGCTCGGCGATAGCGCTCGCCGAAATTGCGGGAGAGGCCGCCGGCATCTTCGTGCTCGAGGAGAATATTGGCCCGGTGCGCTGCGCTGTCAGCAAGCACGACGGTTCGACCTTTGCCGAGTTCGACCTGGCGAAACTGCCGGCGCAGCTGGCATTGTCGGCCGATCCCGAGGCGATCGGCGCGGCCCTTGGCCTTGGGCCGCACGAGATCGGCTTCGAGAACCACCGCGTTTCGTTCTGGTCGGCGGGCGTGCCCTACGTGACCATCCCCGTCGCCAATCTGGAGGCGGCCGCCCGGATCAGGCTGGACAACCAGGCCTGGTCGGAGCTCGCACCACGCAAGAGCGAATGGGCCTTCGCCAGCCCCTATGTCTATTGCCGCGAGACGGTGCATCACGACAGCGCCTTCCATGTCCGCATGATGGTGCCCGGCAATCCGTCCTACGAAGACCCGGCGACCGGCTCAGCGGCGGCCGCCTTCGCCGGCGCGATCATGCATTTCGACGGCCCGACGGACGGCGTTTCACAACTGTGGATCGAGCAGGGGCTGGAGATGGGCCGGCCTTCGCGCATTCGCCTCGAACTGAATGTCGAAGGCGGCAAACTGGCGGCCGCCCGCATCGGCGGCCATGCGGTGAAGGTGGCTGAAGGCAGGCTTTTTGTTTGACGGGCGCGGCACTTCGGCGATTTGTCGGGAAATGAATCCCGCGGGGCTGGACATGGCGGATATCGGCGGCTATATGCCCGCCAACGCCGGTTTTGCCGGCCGAGTGGGTGCGTAGCTCAGTTGGTAGAGCAGCTGACTCTTAATCAGCGGGTCCACAGTTCAATCCTGTGCGCACCCACCAAAAATCTCCAGGATTTGGTGGAAGGACCTTAACGAGCTGGGAACGCGAGACGGCGTTTTGCAGGTTTGCACGTATCAGCCAGCTGCGGTCGGCTCGCCCGACTATTGGATGGTGGGCCTCAGATAGGTCAGGATTGCTCGCGTTATGGCTATCACGCCGTCGACGGCATCGAAGTTTGTTTTGCTCTTGCCTGCGATCCATTCGAGTTCAGGATGCCTGGGCAGTCGAAGTGCATTGAATAGCGCCTCGCCCGAGAGACCGCCCAGTCCAAAGGATGTAGGTTCATCGTCTGCGTAGTAAGGAAAGTGAAAATCCAGCCGGATAGGCCCACCATATCCAAGCTTAAAGGTCATTATGACTGTAACATCGTGACCAAATCTGTTCTCAAAAATTCCGCAGAACCTAAGGTCCTTGGCATCATAGCTATGCCACTGCGTCGATAATCCCAAAGAATCCCCAAGCCCTGAGGGTATGCGCTTTCAGTTCTTTGCGATTGGGGAATTTTGCCTCTTCAGGATCGTAGGGAAGCGGTGGATCGATGTAGTCTGTCTCGGTTCGCCAATCTTCCGCGGCGCTGCGAAGATCTTCAAAAATCTGAACGATTCTCGGGTCTGTCTGCTCGCCAGAAAAGATTGAGATTCGCCATTGAGAAATCATCTCGCATAGCTCTTCGACCGTATGGCCCGATCGCTCTGCCCAATCCTCGGTGGCGAGTATCCACGGCGAATTGTATTTCAGCCCGGCAAAGGCGCCGCTCTTGCTGTCGAAATCTCTGATGATCCGAGCAAGAATATCGCGAAGCCCCTGTTTGGGGTCTCCGAAGATCTGTGAGCGTTTGTTCATCAACGCGATCCGCGCTTGGCTCCGCCTTACTTCTCCGACACGCCGGCCTCGGCGAAGCTTGCCATGCGGGCATGGCATTCGAGCGCCGAGCGGACGATGTTGACCGCCAGGCAAGCGCCTGAGCCTTCGCCGAGACGCATGCCGAGATCAAGCAGCGGCGGCAGACCGAGCGCTTCGAGCAGGCGGCGGTGGCCGGACTCGGCCGAGACATGAGCGGCCATGGTGTGGGCAAGGCCGGCAGGATGCAGCCCGGCCAAGGGTGCCGCGGCGGCGGTGCAGACGAAGCCGTCGAGCAGCACCGGCACGCCGAGATGGCGCGCCGCCAGTGTAGCGCCCAAGATCGCCGCAAGCTCGCGGCCGCCGAGGGCTGCCGCTACCTTCAGGGGATCGGCCAGCGCCGGGGCGTGGCGCTTCAGGCCGGCCTCGATGGCGATGATCTTGCGCTCGAGGCCGGCGTCGTCGACGCCGGTGCCGCGCCCGGACCATCTTTCCGCGCCGCCGCCGAACAGCGCGGTCGAGATGGCCGCCGCCGGCGTGGTGTTGCCGATGCCCATTTCACCGAAGCAGACAAGGTCGAGTTCCCTGCTGATCGCGTCGTAGCCGGCGGAGACAGCGGCGAGGAAGGCCTCGTCGTCCATTGCGGGCTCTTGCGTGAAGTCGCCGGTCGGACGGTCGAGGTCTAGCGGGATGACGTCCAGCTCCGCGCCGGCGACGCGGGCAAGTTGGTTGATGGCGGCGCCGCCGCCGGCGAAATTCGCCACCATCTGCACGGTGACCTCCGACGGGAAGGCCGACACGCCTTGCGCGGTGACGCCGTGATTGCCGGCGAAGACCAAGACCTTGACACGGTCGAGCTTTGGCATGTCGCGGCCCTGCCAGCGCGCCAGCCAGGCGACTATTGTCTCCAGCCGGCCAAGGCTGCCTTGCGGCTTGGTCAGCGTGTCCTGGCGGCGGGCGACGGCATTGGCCGCGGCGTCGCTGCCAATGGGCAGGTCGAGGCAGGCGGCGCGCAGTTCATCGAGCGATTTGAAAGGCATGGGGGCAAAATCTCCGAAACAGAGTCAGGAAAGGGAAATGGAAGCGACGAGCAGGATTGCGATCTCGCCGAGCTGCTGCAGGGCGCCGACGGTGTCGCCGGTCTGGCCGCCGATCTGGTTGAGGCAAAGCGCTCGAAACGCGGCAAACAAGAACGCAAGCAGGATGAGCGCGAACATGGCAGCACTGAACCCAAGCGCCAGCAGCGCGACGGCGCCGAGCACGGCACCGACACCCGCGGTTTCGGCGGTGACTAAGCCTGCATCAGCCGAGAGGCCGTCGGCGCGGGCCGGCGGCAGCAGGTGCATGAAGGCGCCGAGCAGGCCGCGCGAGCCCGCATGCGCGGCAATAAGGGCCCAGAAGACATGGGCCGGGCCGGCGAATCCAGAGAGCACGCTCCAGCGGATCAGCAGCGAGATGCCGAGCGCGCAGGCGCCGTAGGCACCGATGCGGCTGTCGCGCATGATCTCGAGTTTCCTGTCGCGCGTCTTGCCGCCGCCAAAGCCGTCGGCGACGTCCGAAAGCCCGTCTTCATGCAGGCAGCCGGTAGCGAGCAAGATCGCGGCAAGGGTCAATGCGGCAGCGGGAGCCGTGGCAAGGCCGAGCCTTGTGCCCACGGCGTAGACCAGCCCACCGACAACAGCAACGGCGAGGCCGGCAACGGGTGCAGCCCAGATCGCAGCGGCAAGGCTGCGGCCACGGAAGTCGGCTTGCGGCAGCGGCAGCCGGGTAAAGAAGACGAGGCAAAGCGCGATATCATCGAGAATTTGCTGTTGCGAGGGGATCTGGAGGTTGAGCATGATTCTATTCCGAAAACCGGCTACCACTTTTCGCTAACGCGGTCCTTCGGTTCGGGATCATGCTCTCGCCCCTCGCAATGGCATGGAAGAACGTGCCGCTGACATTGCCGCGCCGGTAGCCCGAGGCGCCGAGCGGATTTCCTTGACCGTCGGCGAGGTCGGCCAGCGGCTCGTCATTGCCGGTCGCAATCATCTGCGCGTAGTGGAATTCATGGCCGCGGATCAGCGTGCCTTGGCTGCCGAGCGGACAGCCGGACCGCAGCCGCGCCTCGCGGTAGCCGAGATTCATCTTGCGCTTGGCGAAGCTGGTCGAATGGCCGAGGAGGCCAAGCATCCGATGCGTCTCGCCCGACGCGTCCTCGAGCGCTTCGCCCAACACCATGAAGCCGCCGCACTCGCCGTGCACCGACCGCGTGGTGGCGAACCGAGCCATGCCGGCCCTGAAATTCGCCGCGGCCGCGAGGCGGCCGGCATGAAGCTCGGGATAGCCGCCGGGCAGCCAGCAGACATCGCAATCGTCGCCTGGCGCCTCATCGGTGAGCGGCGAGAAGGGAACGATCTCGGCGCCGGCCTTGCGCCAATGCGTGGCAACGTGCGGATAGAGGAAGGTGAAGGCGGCGTCCTCTGCCAGTGCGATGCGCTGGCCGGGCGGCGGCAGCGCGTCGTCGAAATTGCCTGGCGCGGGCGTGAATGGCGCCGCCAGCGCCATAATGGCGTCAAGGTCGAGCGAGCGCTCGACCATGTCGGCCAGCCGGTCGAGATGCGCCATCAGATTCTCATATTCGCCGGCCTGGACGAGGCCGAGATGGCGCTCGGGCAGGTTGAGCGAGGGATCGCGCAGGATGGCGCCGACGACAGGCAGGCCAAGTGCCTCGATGGCATCGCCGCATAGCCGGCGGTGGCGCTCGCTGCCCAGCCGGTTGAGCACGACCCCGGCCATGCGCACATCGGGGTCATAAATAGCAAAGCCCTTGGCGACGGCCGCCGCCGTGGTCGACTGTCCGGAGACGTCGAGCACCAGCAGCACCGGCAGGCCATAGAGCCGGGCGAGATCGGCGGCCGAGCCGGAACGGCCCGGAGCAGCAGGGATCCCGTCGAACAGGCCCATGGCGCTTTCGAGGAAGATGAAGTCGGCGTCCTCGGTCGCTTCGCCGGCCAGTGCGTTGAGCAGGGCGGGCGGCATTGCCCAGCTGTCGAGATTGACGCCGGACAACCCGGTGGCGGCGGTGTGGAAGCCGGGATCGATATAGTCCGGGCCGGATTTGGCGCCGCGCACTTTTAGGCCGCGCCGGGCAAGTGCGCGCAAAATGCCGATGGTGACGCTGGTCTTGCCCGAGCCCGAGCGCGGCGCGCCGATGATGATGGCGCGGGTCATGACTCACCCGCCAGTGCCGCGCGCATCCCGACGATCCCGCCGACGACGATCAGCGCCGGCGAGGTCAAGCCGGCTGCGGCCGTTTCCTCGGCAATCGTCGCGAGCGTGGCGACGACGATACGCTCCTGCGGCGTCGTCGCGGCAACGATGGCCGCGGCGGGCGTCGAAGATGGCAGGCCGCCCTCGAGCAGCGAAGCGGCGATCAGCGGCAGGTTGGCCATACCCATATAGATGACCACCGGCTGGCCGGTGCGAGCGATTGCCGCCCAGTCGAGATCATCATCGGTGCCGGCGGCATGGCCGGTCGCCAGGATCAGCGCCTTGTTGATGCCGCGCATGGTGCCGGGAATGCCGGTCGCGGCCAGCGCGCTGAGGCCGGACGTCAGGCCAGGCAGGATGCGGAACGGGATAGTTTCCCCGGCCAGCGCCAGCGCCTCTTCGCCGCCACGCCCGAAAATATAGGGGTCGCCGCCCTTCAGCCTGACGACGCGCCGGCCCGCGCGCGCCAGCCGGACCAGCAGAGCGGTTATGTCGTCCTGCTTCATCGACGGCTTGCCGCCGCGTTTGCCGGCATAGAACAGTTCCGCGCCCTCGGCGACGGCGACGACCGCGGGCGAGACCAGCGCGTCATAAACCAGCGCGTCGCACTGTCCGAGGGCGGCCAGCACTTCCAGCGTCAGGCAGCCGGGATCGCCAGGGCCGGCACCGGCTAGCCAGACGTGACCGGGCTCCAGCTGGCGCGGCTTGAAGTTCAGCCGGGTGAGCGCCTGCTCGACCGTAGTGTTTCTATTGCTGCCGCTCACAATCCGTCCCGTCCGCGAAAGCGCCGCTGGTAATGCGCGTCATACAGTGAACTTTCGCCAAAGCCTTCGGCCGCCAGCGAGCGGCCGACGAAGATGATTGCCGTGCGTTCCATCGGATCGGCGGCCAATTGCGCCTCGATGGTGGCCAGCGTGCCGGTCAGCACGCGCTCGTCCGGCCAGGAGGCACGGAAGACGACCGCGACCGGGCAGTCGGCGCCGTAATGCGGCGTCAGCTCGGCGACGACGCGGTCGATGGCGTGGATGGCAAGGTGGATGGCCAGCGTGGCGCCGGTGCGGCCGAAGCCGGCCAGCGTTTCGCCAGGCGGCATTTTCGAGGCGCGGCCGGAGATTCGGGTCAACACCAGGCTTTGCGCGACTTCTGGAATGGTCAGCTCGCGGCGCAGCGCTGCCGCCGCAGCGGCGAATGACGGCACGCCCGGCGTCAGCGTATAAGGAATGCCGTGCTTTTCCAGCCGGCGGATCTGCTCGGCAACGGCGCTCCACACCGAAAGATCGCCGGAATGCAGGCGGGCGACATCATTGCCGGCCGCGTGGGCGGCCAGATATTCGGCCTCGATCTCATCGAGCGACATCGGCGCGGTGTCGATCAACCTCGTTCCGGGCGCGCAGTGCTGTAACAGCTCCGGCGCGACGATCGATCCGGCATAGAGGCAGACGGGACAACTGCCGAGCAGTCGGCTGCCGCGCAAGGTGATGAGGTCGGCAGCACCGGGGCCGGCACCGATGAAGTGAACGGTCATGCCGCATCTCCGCTGATGGCGATGGCGCAGGTGACAGCGCCGAGCACCGTGCGCGGCCCGAGCAGTTTTGCGCCTTTGCCGGCGACGGCAAGCGCCGAGGCTTCGGAAACTGACGGCGTGCCGGCATGCTCCTGCGATAGGTCGGAACGGCTGGTCGTAGATGCGGCTTTGAGTTCGTCCTGCCCGACAACGATTACCGGAAGGCGGAGTTCGCGTCCGGCGTCGAAGATTGCCGCCTCATCCTGCTTGAGAGACGCGGTCGCGAGGGCCGAAAGCGCGGGCAGGGCAAGCCCGTGCGCCTCCAGCGCGGTTTCTACCGCGGCAAGCACGTCCGTTGCGCTGACGCCTTTGCGGCTGCCGATGCCCGCGACCATCATGGCTTGACCCAACTCCATTGGGTAACCGGCATAGCCGGCCGCCACGCCTGCATCGAACCGACCGGCGAAGCACGGGATATAGCAATGCGGGTGAGCTGACCGCCGTGCGCGGCGTGACGGGAAAGCAGCAGCGCCTCCATCTCCAGGGTCACCGCATTGGCGACGAGGCGGCCGCCGGCAGGCAAGGCATCCATGGCTCCCTCCAGCACGCCGGCATCGCTGCCGCCGCCGCCGATGAAGATCGCCGCGGGCGTCTCCAGCCCGGCAAGAGCTTGCGGTGCCGAACCTTCGACGACGGTGAGACCGGGAACGCCGCAAGCCGCGGCGTTGCGTCGGATGCGCGCGGCGCGGGCCGGATCGGCCTCAACGGCGATCGCGCGCATGGAAGGATGGGCCAGCATCCATTCGATGCCGATGGAGCCCGATCCGGCGCCGATGTCCCACAGCAGTTCGCCGCGCCTTGGCGCGAGAGCGGACAGGGTGACGGCGCGCACTTCGCGCTTGGTGATCTGGCCGTCATGCTCGAACAGATGATCGGCAAGTCCCGCTGTCAGCGGCACGATGCGCGCTTGCGAAGTCGATTCAACTTCGATCGCGAGCACGTTGAGTGGGTTGATCTTTTCGAGGTCGAAGGCGCCGGCGCTCGCCGAGCGCAGCCCTCCGTTCGGTCCGCCCAGCGCCTCCAGCACCGTCAGCCGCGAAGCGCCGAAGCCGAGCTCGGTCATAAGACGGGCAATCGCTGTTGGCGCATCGCTGTCCGAGGTCAGCGCGAGAATGCGGGTGCAAGGATGCAGCAACGGCCGGATCAGGTCGAGTGAGCGGCCGTGCAGCGAAATGGTCTCGACGTCCTGCAACGCCCAGGCCAGGCGTGAGGCGGCCAGCGAAAAGGCCGAGGGCGCGGGGATCACCCGCATATCCTCTGCCGCGACCTTGCGGGCGAGGGTGACTCCGACACCGTGGAAGAGGGGATCGCCGGAGGCCAGCACGCAGACGCGTCTGCCGGAGAGCGCCAGCACGCCGCGCATCTCGGCATCGAAAGGTGTCGGCCAGGCGCGCGCTTCACCTTTGGCGAGCGACGCGACGAGGGCAAGGTGGCGCTTGCCGCCGAAGACGAATTCGGCCTCCGCGATCAACCGCTTGGCCTCGTCGCCGAGAGCCGCTACACCGTCCTCGCCGATGCCGATGATCGTGAGCCACTTTGAGGTGAGCTTGGCGCCGCGCGGAGCTTCAGCAGGCATAATGACCCACCGCATACTGATCCTCGGCGGAACCACCGAAGCCCGGCAAATGGCCGGAAAGCTGGCCGCGCGCGCGGATATTTCGGTCATGCTGTCGCTGGCCGGCCGCACCGAAAACCCGGCCGCGCAGGGGGTGCCGGTGCGGGTCGGCGGCTTCGGCGGTGCCGGCGGGCTGGCGGCGTATCTCCGCCAGAACAAGATCGACCTGCTGATCGACGCCACGCATCCCTATGCGGCGCGAATCTCCGCCAATGCGGCGGAAGCAGCGCGCATGACCGGCGTGCCTATCGTTGCGCTCAGGCGTCCCGGATGGGAGGCGGTCGAAGGTGATCGCTGGATGTTGGTCGACACCGTTGCCAGCGCGGTGACGGCTTTGGGACCGGTGCCGCGCCGCGTGTTCCTGGCGCTCGGGCGACAGGAGGTCGCTGCCTTCAAGGCCGCTCCCCAGCATCATTATCTCATCCGCAGTGTCGACCCGGTCGAGCCCAGGCTCGCTGTGCCCGATGCGACCTATCTCTTGGCGCGCGGGCCGTTTCGGGAAGTCGACGAACATGCACTGCTTCTGCAACACCACATCGAAGTCGTTGTTTCCAAAAACAGCGGCGGCGAGGCGACCTACGGCAAGATCGCGGCGGCGCGAGCGCTGGGAATCGAGGTGGTGATGATCCGCAGGCCGGCGCTGCCGGACGTCACGTCGGCTGAGACCGTCGAATCTCTTGCCGCGATGGTCGATCATGTTCTGGTCGGTCATGTTCTTGGGCCCGCTGCCGAACGCGGCGTGTAGACCAGCGCGGCCTTGTCACCCCGCTTGATGATCCTGGTTTCCGGCGAGCCGATGATGATGCAGGTCGACATGTCGGCCTTCGCGGCATCGGCGTCGGCCAGCAGAAAAACCTCGATGCGCTCGTCGGGACGGCCGGCGGCACGGCCGAAGATCACCGGCGTGGTGCCGGGCAGGATCGCAGCAAGGCATTCGAAGGCGCGGCCTAGCTGCCATGGGCGCGCCTTGCTGATCGGGTTGTAGAGCGCGATTACGAAGCCAGCGCCGGCTGCCGCCAGCAGGCGTAGCTCGATCAGATCCCACGGCTTCAGATTGTCGGACAGGGAGATGGCGCAGAAATCATGGCCGAGCGGCGCGCCGATGCGGGCGGCGACGGCGAGCATGGCGGTGATACCGGGCACGATGGCGATGTCGACCGCGCGCCATTCGGGTGGGCCCGCCTCCATCGCCTCGCAGACGGCCGCGGCCATGGCGAAGACGCCGGGATCGCCGCCCGACACGACGGCGACATCGTGGCCTTCCGCAGCCTTGAGCAGCGCGTCCCTGGAGCGCGCGAGTTCCTCGCGATTGTCGGAAGCGACGCGAATCTGGTCGGGGCGCAGATCGAGCCGGTCGAGATAGGGTTTATAGCCGTAGAAGAATTTTGCCTCGGCAACGGCGCGGGTTGCCTCCGGCGTCACCTGGTCGGCGTTGCCGGGCCCGAGGCCGATGACAGTGAGGCGGCCGCTCATGCTTCGGCTTTCAATGCGCTTGGCCGGCCCGACCAGCCGGCCACCAGCACGATGGCGAAATAAGGCGCCTGGTCGTCCTTTTTATCGGCCAGCCGCATCGAGACGCCGCCCGGCATGGTGCCGCGCTCGACATAGATGGCCCGCGCCAGCTTGTCGGTTGCCTCCAGCGCGCGCCTGATCTTGGGCAGGTTGCGGCCGACCTTCATGATCACCGCAGCGTCGGTATCGGCGAGGCGACGCGTCAGCTCGAATTCGCTCATGGTGCCCGGCAGCACCGTCAGCACGTCGTCACCCTGGACGATAGGCAGGCCGGTCGCCGACCAGCAGCCGGACATGGCGGTGACGCCGGGAATGACTTCGCTCGGAAAGCGGTGCGCCAGCCGGACATGAAGATGCATGTAGGAGCCGTAGAAAAGCGGGTCGCCTTCCGAAAGCACAGCGACCATCCTGCCGGCGCTGAGGTGCGCGGCGACCTTTTCGGCCGATTGCTCGTAGAAATCGGTTATCTGCGAGCGGTAATCGCTGTGGTCCTTGTCGATCTCGGTCGTCACCGGGTAGAGCAGCGGCAGTTCGATCAGATCAGGGCGAAAATGCGCGCCGACAATGGCGCGCGCATTGCTGTTGTTGCCGCGCTTGGCGAAATGCGCGACGACATCGGCCTCGGCGAGCGCGCGCGCTGCCTTCAGCGTCAAGAGTTCCGGGTCGCCGGGTCCGGTGCCGACGCCGACAAGCCTGCCTTTTGCAATCGTATTCATAGGCCCGGCCTCGCCAATGCATTGAGTGCGGCGGCGGTCATGGCGCTGCCGCCCAGCCGGCCGCGCACGATGGCGTAAGGCACGCCATAGGAATTTTCGGCCAGCGCATCCTTCGATTCGGCGGCACCGACAAACCCGACCGGCATGCCGATGATCGCCGCCGGCTTCGGCGCGCCGTCGCGCAGCTTTTCCAGCAGATAGAAAAGGGCTGTCGGCGCATTGCCGATGGCGACGACCGAACCGGCCATGCGCTCGCCCCACAGGTCGATCGCGGCGGCCGAGCGGGTGTTGCCGATCTTTTTCGCGATGTCGGCGGTCCGCGGATCGCGCAGCGTGCAGATCACCTCATTGCCGGCCGGCAGCCGGGCGCGCGTGACGCCATGCGAGACCATCTGCGCATCGCAGAAGATCGGCGCGCCGGCCGCCAGCGCCGTGCGCGCGGCGGCGACGAAATCGCTCGAGAAAACGAAGTGCCTGCAAGCATCGACCTGGCCGCAGGCGTGGATCATGCGGATAGCGATTTCGGCCTCGGCTTCGGAAAAGCGCGAAAGGTCGGCCTCGGCGCGGATAATGGCGAAGGAGCGCTCGTAGATCGCCGTGCCATCATGGATGTAGTCGTAGGCGTTCTGGGCGGGCATGCTCATTCCTGTCGGTAGATTTCGGTGATGCCGGCCGCGCCGAGCCTTGCCAGGCAGGCGGCAGCAGTCTCGCCGGAATGTCGTGCGCTGCGGATCGCCGCTGCAACGCGGCCGATGCCGTGCGCGGCGTCGTAGCCCGGCCTGTATCCGGCGGGCAATGCCTTTGCCGTCCCGTCCACGACAAGTCCGGCTCCGTTTTCGCCACCGACCAGGGTCAGCGCCGCCGGACCGGGATGGGCACAGCCCTTGGCGCAGCCGGAGATGTGCAGCGTCAGCGAGGAATCAAGGATGTCGCGGTTTTCTGTAGCGATGATCTCGGCGATGTCGCGGGTGGCGATCCGGCCGGAGGCGCAGGCGGGTGCGCCGGGGCAGGTGGCGATCCTGGTGCGCGGATCGGCTCCGTCGGTGACAAAGCCGAGGGCTGCGGCGGTTTTCTGGAGTGAAAGACATGCGGCTGGGGAGAGGCCAAGCAAAAGCAGCGCGCGACCCGGCGCCAGGCGGATTTCGGTGGTGCCGAGGGTGAGGGCGTATTGGGTGAGATTGATAAGTTTTTGCGCTGGTATGCTGCCGAACGGCAGACCGATGCCGAGGGAGGTACTGCCGGCTGCCAGATCGAAAACTCCGATGGGCCGGCGATCCTTCGCGCCCCCCTCTGTCCTGCCGGACATCTCCCCCTCTAGGGGGGAGATTGCGCCTTCGTCTCCGATTTCGCCAATCGCCGAAGGTGCTGGGGGGAAGCCGCCGGCGAAGCTGCCGATCTCCCCCCTTGTGGGGGAGATGTCCGGCAGGACAGAGGGGGGCGCGACGGATCGCCAACTTGCGAGAGATCTCAGCTGCCTCGCCGTCAAATCCCGCGCATGGGCATCGCGGCCCTTTTCGGCAACCATCCTGAGAATGGCGACGGCGATGTCACAAGCCGCATCTTCCTCGGACATCGCCAGCGGCGTGGCACCCTGCGCATCTCCGGCGAGCGATACCCGCCACTTAATTCCGTCGGCGGCCCGCACCCCGACCAGCCTGACATCGGCCGTAACCGCATCCATCGTCAGTTGCCCGCGGCCGTCAACAATCACCGACACCTTCGGGCCAAGGCGTTGCGTAACACCGGCGTCCTCAATTGCCGCCCGAATCCGCTGCGCCATTGGGCGCGGGTCGGCTATCTCCTCCTGGTCGAGCCCGGCCAGCGGGCCGGTCTCGACCGGCACGCCGGTGCGCACCGCGATGCCGAGCACATCGACCTCCATCGCCAGCAGCCGCGCGCTTGCCGGCGTCAGGCCGCGGATCTGCAGGCTGCCGCGGGCGGTCACTTCCATGATACCGTTGCCATGGCGCAAGGCGGATTCGCAGAGTCCGATCCACGATTTCGGCAACAGTCCTCCAGCGACCGGATTGAGCCGCACCAGCAGCCCGTCGCCGGTCTGCATCGGCGCGGACAAGGCAGGGCAGGCGCCACGGAGCGAGAAAGCGTTCATGCCGCCACTCCCAGCGCTTGCGCTTCGGCAATCAGTGCGGCGAGATCGCCATCGATCGAATTGCGCAGCGGATGCCAGAGCCCGCGCCGCCGTGCCGACAGCAAACGCTCGGCGATCACCTTCGCCGCCGCCGGGTTCTCGCGCAGGATGAAGGCGCGCACCACGGGGTCGCCAAGATAGGCGTCGTGCACCGCCTCGATCAGCGTGCCCGATATGGCATGGGTAGTCTCGGCAAAGCCGACCAGCCGGTCGACCGTCTCGGCGAATTCCGAGGCGCCGCGCGGCCCGTGCCGCAGCTGGCCGGCGATGAAGCGCGGGTTGACCGCGCGGGCGCGAACTACCCGGGATACGGCCTCACTGATCGAGCGCGGCTTCGGCTTTTGCGGGTCCGTGGTGTCGAGCACGATCACGTCGGCGTTCTTGCCGAGCGCGGCAAGCGCTGCCGAAAAGCCGCCGATGAAGGCGACGTCGGCCGAGCCTTCGAGGATGTCGCGGCCGGGGTCGTCGCCGGTATGAACCAGAAGGTCGGCCTCGGCGAGGCGATCCTCGAACGCGCCGGGCGCCGAAATGCCTTTGCCCTCGGAGCCGCCATAGGCGTGCGAGGTGGCGGCGAGATAGGTGCGGCCGATCTCTTCGCGCGCGGCCCAGTCGCCGCTCGACAACAAGTCCTCGACGCCCGCGCCGTAAGTGCCCGGCGAGGTGCCGAAAATGCGCGGGCTGATCTTGCCGTCGATGCGGGTCCTAGCGGCGAGCGGGTTTTCCGAATCATCCTCGTCGCGGGTCGCCACCGCGTTGGCCGCGGCGTCGATCAGCGCGATCTGGGTCGGGAACATGTCGCGGAACAGGCCCGATATGCGCCAGATGACATCGATGCGCGGACGGCCGAGTGTTGCCGGCGGCAGCACATCTATGCCGGTGATGCGGCCGGTGGCGGAATCCCATTGCGGCCGGCAGCCCATCAGCGCCAGGCCTTGCGCGATCTCCTCACCGCCGGTGCGCAGCGAGGCCGAGCCCCACAGGTCGATGACCAGCGAGCGCGGCCAGTCGCCATGCGATTGCATGTAGCTGCGGACCACTTCTTCCGCTGCCACCTTGCCCAGATCATAGGCGGTCGGCGTCGGCATGGTGCGCGGGTCGGCGGTAAACAAATTGCGGCCGGTGGGCAGCACATCGCTCCGGCCACGCGCCGGCGCACCGGCCGGACCGGCAGCGACGTGGCGGCCGTCGAGGGCGGCAAGCAGCGCGGTTTTTTCAGCTGCCGCGCTTTGCCGCCGCAACGGATCAGCCTCGCCTTCCGGCGAGCGGCCGTAAATGTGCAGGCCGTCCTTGATGGCGAAATCCTTGAGATCGCAGAGCCAGGCGTCGATGCGGCGCAGCGCTTCGTCGGGGACGTCGGTTTGGGCAACCCCGGCTTCCGAGGCGAGGCCGGTCTTTTCCGCCGTCTCGACGATCAGCTTCGCCAGGCGGTCGCGGCGGCGGCGGTCGAGCCCGTCGGCCTGGGCATATTCGTCAACCAGTCGTTCAAGCCGGTGCTGGTTTTCGTCCAGCCCGGCGCCGGTCAGCGGCGGCGGCAGATGGCCGAGCGTGACGGCGGCAATGCGCCGCTTGGCCTGCGCTGCCTCTCCCGGGTTGGAGACGATGAAGGGATAGATGACGGGCAGGGGACCGGTGACTATCTCGGGAAAGCAGTTTTTGCTGAGCGCCACGGTCTTGCCGGGCAGCCACTCCAGCGTGCCATGGGCGCCGACATGGACAATTGCATGGATGCCGAGCGACTTGCGCAGCCAGAGCCCAAAGGCGACCAGCGCATGGCGCGGCGGCAGCGTCGGGTCGTGATAGTCGGCGCGGCGGTCGGCTGAGCGCCCGCGGTCAGGGGCGAGTGCCACGGTGACGTTGCCGAAGGTGGCTGTGCGGAAGGCGAATTGTTTTTCGCTGACCAGCAGCGAAGGTTGGCGTTCTGTCGCGCCCCCCTCTGTCCTGCCGGACATCTCCCCCTCAAGGGGGGAGATTGCGCTGTTGTCTCTACTTTCGCCAATTACCGAGGGCCTTAAGGGAGAGCCGGTGGCGGAACTGCTAATCTCCCCCCTTGAGGGGGAGATGTCCGGCAGGACAGAGGGGGGTGCCTCGCACAAACCTGTCTCATCTTCTGGATTTCCCCATGCGGCTTCCACCGCAGCGATGGCCGACGGCGGCAATTCCGTCGAGAAGGTCAAATACTCCTTCAATGCCAGCCCTTGGCTGTCCTTTTCCAACGCATCCAGCAACTCGCGCGGCGTTTGTGGAATGCTTTCAACGGCGTAGCCCTGTTCGCTGAGGTCGCGCAGCATTGCCAGCACGCTGGACGGCACGTCGAGACCAACCGCGTAGCCGGTGCGACCGGGGGCGCTCGGATAGTCGGGGATCAGGATGGCGAGCTTGCGCTCCGCACGCGGCGTCCGCTGCAGGCGCACGAAGGCCTCGACACGGTTCGCCACTTGCGCCACGCGGTCGGGCTCAGGCCGGTTGGCGAAGGCGCGGAAGGCCAGCGCCGGGTCGGTTTCGCTTTCGCCCTTGAATGAAATGGCGCCGGCCAGGATGCGGCCGTCGAGCTCGGGCAGGACGACATGCATGGCAAGGTCGGCGGGCGCCAGGCCGCGCTGATTGGTTTGCCAGATGTCGCGGCGGGTGGTTGCGACGATGACCTGGAACACCGGCACGCCGGCGCGGTCGAACAGGGTTTCAACGCCGGGCTCGGCACCCGAGGCGAAAGCTGTGGCGGTGATGATGGCGGCAGGCTTCAGGGTTGCGAGCGCGGTTTCGACAAAGGCGAGCGACGCCGGGTCCTTGAGGCTGGAGACGAACATAGGCACGGGAACCATGCCGCGGTGGCGCAGGGCTTCGAAAAGCGCGTCGATGGGCGCGACATCGGCCGCGAGCAGCATCGAACGGTAGAAGAGAATTGGCACGACGTCCCCCTCCCCCTCGAGGGGAGGGTGGCCCGCACGGCCGGGTGGGGTCGTCACGGCAGTGGTCGACGTTTTGTGTAGGCGCGCTTCGGAGAGGATCCCGCCCCCGGCCTGCGGCCGGACCCTCCTCTCGAGGAGGAGGGGGACGCCGCGTTCTGCGACCCCCAGTCCCGGCTCGTAAAATCCCGCCTTTGGCACGCTGACAGGTTCGGCTACAGCCGCACCCGATCCAGCGAGACTTGCCAGCCTCTGCACCAGCGCCGTCATATTTGCCGGTCCGCCCTCGCGGAAATAGCCAAGCAGGCCGTCCAACTCCTCGCGCGGCAGCGTCGAGCCTTCGATCAGCCGCAAATCCTCGTCGTGGCTCTCGCCCGGCAGCAGCGCCAGCTTGATACCGCGATTTCGCGCGATAGCGGCGAGCTGGTCGCAGCCATAGCGCCACCAGTCATAGCCGCCGAGGATGCGGACCAGAATGACCTTGGCGTGGCGGGCGACGCTGTCGATCCACAGGTCGACGGACATCGGATGGCGCAGGTCGCGCAAGGCGGCGAGCCGCATCGACGGCAGGCGGTGCGCATCTGCCCTCCACGCCGCCGCCAGCCCGGCCAGGTCGCTGTCGGTGAAGGACAGCGCCACGACATCCGCAGGCGTTTGCCTGAGATCGACAGGCTCGGCGAGATCGTCGAGCGAGGCGGATGTGGTGGTGAGGATGTGCATCGCGGCTCGTACCTGGGGTCAGCCGGCGAGGATACGCTCGATGGCCGGGCGGTTCAGCCCTTTCAGGCCGATGACGACCAGGCGCGAGCGGCGGTCGTCTTCAGCGGTCCAGGCGCGGTCGTAATAGTGGTTGACGCGCGGACCGACGGCCTGCAGCAGGAGCCGCATCGGCTTGCCGCCGACTTCGACGAAACCCTTGACGCGCAACACGTTTTCTTCCTCCGCCGCCGTGGCGACCCGTTGTGCGAGCTCGTCCGGGTTGGACACAGACGCGATGTCGATGACGAACGAGTCAAAATCGTCATGTTCGTGGTCGAGCTCGTCGTCGTGGTGGGTCTTGCGGTTCTCGATGTCGTCCTCGACGGCGAGGCCGAGGCCGAGCAGCACCGACGGGTCGACCTTGCCTTGCGAAGTCGGTACGATCTTCACCGCCCGCGCAACGTGCTTGCCGATGACGGCATTGGCACGGGCCGAGCCGGCTGCGTCCATCAGGTCGCTCTTCGACAGGATGATCAGGTCGGCGCAGGCGAGCTGGTCTTCGAACACTTCCTCGACCGGATCGTCATGGTCGAGCGTCTCGTCCTGCGCGCGCTGGGCCTGCAGGGCGTCCATGTCGTTGGCTACGCGGCCATCAGCCAGCGCCGGTCCGTCGACCACGGCAATGACGCCGTCCACCGTCACGCGGCTTTTCACCGACGGCCACTGGAAGGCCTGGACCAGCGGCTTGGGCAAAGCGAGGCCGGATGTCTCGATCAGGATGTGGTCGACCCTCGGCGTCAGCGACAGGATCTGGTCCAGCGCCGGTACGAAATCATCGGCGACGGTGCAGCAGATGCAACCATTGGCCAGCTCGACGATGTTTTCCTCGGGGCAGGTGTCGATGGCGCAGCCCTTCAGAATCTCGCCGTCGATGCCGATGTCGCCGAACTCGTTGACGATGATGGCCAGGCGCTTGCCTTTGGCGTTTTCGAGCAAATGGCGGATCAACGTCGTCTTGCCGGCGCCGAGAAAGCCGGTGACCACGGTGCAGGAAACGCGTGAAAGGGAGGCAGCGGTCATGTCAGGTCCTTCAAAAGGTCGAGGGGAGGGATGCGGGCAACAAGGCCGCGCTTCAGGCAATCGGGACGGCCGCGCCAAGGAATGAGCCCATCCGTCGAGGTGGCAAACAGCTTTGCCCCGGTGACGAGATCGGCGCCGCTGGTCGTGGTCAGATCACCGAAGACGTAACTCCAGCAGCCGTCGCGCAGCATGGCCGCGCTGAGCCGGCGCTTGCAATTGCCGAGGCATTCGACGGTGCGGATTTTGATGTTTTCGCTGGAAGCGGCGCGGCGCGTGTCCTCTGCGAGCAGTTCGCCGGCGCGCGGATGAGCGTCCGAACCGGTCTCGTCACGGCATGACGAGCAGACGATGACGGTAACGCCGGCCGGGGAATCACCAAGGCCGGACAATAAATCCGCTGTCTCAGCCGGAAAACTGCTGTCGCGTTCCAAATCAGGCTCCTTGCCCGGAAAACCCGCCAGGCGATCGGATTCTTATGTCCTAGACGGCAGGTCTCCTGGCTCGCGGGTCATCGCCTGGGTGCCGCCTTCCCGGGAACATCCCAGTGGTTTTCGGCCTTGGCTCGTCGCTTACAGTTGCGGGGACAGCCGCGGATTTGAAATCGAGATTTCGCACCGCATTCCCTCTTGGCCCTTGCCGTTGCGGGCAGGGGACCGTCTGGAACGGATTTAGGCTTGTGGGGGCAGTCGTGTCAACGCACGTCTATGGCGCGGCGATATCCGCGAGCGGCCGGCCGAGGTCGCCGGCAGCGGTCACCTCGATGCGTTCCAGGCCGAGCCAGCCCTGCATCTGCTTCAATTCTTCGAAAAGCTCGGCTGCGGTTTGCAGCGAGGCGCCGGGCTCCGCATAGGCGGCATGGACGCGCAGTACGCCGGCCGGGCGGTCGGCCCTGAGGTCAACGCGCCCGACGATGCTGTCGCCGAGCAGGAATGGCAGCACATAATAGCCATACCGGCGCTTTTCGGCCGGCGTGTAGATCTCGATGCGGTAGTGGAAATCGAACAACCGCTCGGTGCGCGACCGCTCGAAGACGACAGGATCGAACGGCGCGAGCAAGGCGCGCGCCTCGATCTTGCGCGGCAAACGGGCGTCCTTGTGGAGATAGGCTGTTTTGTTCCAGCCTTCGACGCTCACCGGCAACAGGTCGCCGGCCTCGACCAACTCCTCGATGCGGCCCTTGATGTCGGCGGGCGAGAGGCGGAAATAGTCGCGCAGGTCTCCTGCCGTGGCGATGCCGTGGGCGCGGGCCGAGATGCGCAGCAATTCGCGGTGAGCGTCTTCGGTGGAGGGCGTTGGCAGACTCAGTATTGTTGGCGGCAGCACGCGCTCCGGCAGATCGTAGAACCGTTCGAAGCCGCGGCGATGCGCCGTGGTGATGCGGCCGGCCCAGAACAGCCATTCGAAGGCGTGCTTGGCATGGCTCCAGCCCCACCAGCCGCCCGAACCCTTCTGCCCTTCGAAAGCCGACGCCGCGATCGGGCCTCGTTCGGCGACCTCGCGATAGATGTCTTCGATATAGGCGGCGTGCTCGCGGCCCCATTTGGCCAATCCGCTGTACATTTCGTCGCCGCACTCGGCCCGCTGCATGCGCCAGCGCATCAACGGATAGGTCTCGACCGGCAAGAAGGAGGCTTCGTGCGCCCAATATTCGAAGACCATGCGCTTGCGCGTTACGGCGGCGTCGTCGAGCAGCGCCAGCTTGTAGGGGCCAAGCCGCGAATAGAGCGGCATATAGTGGGCGCGCACCACGGCGCTGACGGAATCGATCTGCAGCAGGCCGGTACGGGCAAGCACGCGGGCCAGATGCCGGCGGTCAGGCGTGCCGGTGGGTCGCGGGTCATTGAATCCCTGTGCCGCGAGCGCGATGCGGCGGGCCGTGGCAAGCGAGATTTTTTCCTTCATGAAGGCGGCATCCGGAGGATTTTAGACAGAGAAAATGACCTGCGATTCCGTGCCATGCTAGCAGGGTTTTGGCGGCATCCATGTCAGGAGAGAAAAGTGGAGTAAAAAGTGAAGGAAATCAAACAGGAGCGGATCGGACCAGTTTTCCCGGATATGCCGTCCAGCACCGCGATTTGAACAAGGTTTGACTTGCTTCGCCGAAAGCGCTGCGCTAACCCTCGCCGCGTTGCAGCATAGAGCCCCCTTAAAACGGTTCAGTGGTTAAACTGTCACGCTTCCGCAAGTGGGTCCGGTGCTGTAATCAGAGTGGATTGGCCGCCAACGGAAACTGCAGCATGAACGCACTTTTAGGTTCGTACCTGCCCATCGTCCTGTTCATCGGCGTGGCGCTGATCGTCGGGCTGGCGCTGCTCGCTGCACCGTTCCTGGTGGCCTACCGCAACCCCGATCCGGAAAAGCTTTCCGCCTATGAGTGCGGCTTCAACTCGTTCGACGACGCCCGCATGAAGTTCGATATCCGCTTCTACCTGGTGTCGATCCTGTTCATCATCTTCGATCTGGAGGTGGCCTTCCTGTTTCCTTGGGCGGTGTCGTTCAGCCAGATCGGCATGCTCGGTTTCTGGTCGATGATGGTGTTTTTGGCGGTGCTGACCATCGGCTTTGCCTATGAATGGAAAAAAGGAGCGCTGGAATGGGATTGAACGACAGTTCCGGTACGCTCGTCGCGCCGAAGCCCAAGGGCCTCATCGACCCCAACACCGGCAGGCCGGTCGGGTCCGACGATCCATTCTTCCTGGAGATCAACAACGAGCTCGCCGACAAGGGCTTTCTCGTCACCTCGACCGAGGCGCTGATCACCTGGGCGCGCAGCGGCTCGCTGATGTTCATGACGTTTGGCCTCGCCTGCTGCGCCGTCGAGATGATCCATACGTCGATGCCGCGCTATGACTCGGAGAGGTTCGGTGTCGCGCCGCGCGCGTCCCCGCGCCAGTCCGACATCATGATCGTCGCCGGCACGCTGACCAACAAGATGGCGCCGGCGCTGCGCAAGGTCTACGATCAGATGCCGGAGCCGCGCTACGTCATCTCGATGGGCTCTTGCGCCAATGGCGGCGGCTATTATCATTATTCCTATTCGGTGGTGCGCGGCTGCGACCGCATCGTGCCGGTCGACATCTACGTGCCCGGCTGTCCGCCGAGCGCCGAAGCGCTGCTCTACGGCATCCTTCTGCTGCAGAAGAAGATCCGCCGCACCGGCACGATCGAGCGGTGAGCGGCATGACCCAGGCGTTGAATGACCTCTCGACCTATCTCGGCGAGAAGCTGATCGGCCGGATCGGCGCGGCGGTGCTCGCCTATGGCGAACTCACTATCTCGGTCGAGCCGCGCGACCTGATCGAGGTGGTGACCTTCCTGCGCGACGACCCGAAATGCCAGTTCATTTCGATCATCGACGTTTGCGGCGCCGATTATCCGTCACGGGCAAAGCGCTTCGACGTCGTCTATCACCTGCTGTCGCCGAAGCAGAATATCCGCATCCGGCTCAAGGTCCAGGCCGACGAAGAGACGCTCGTGCCGTCGATCACCGGGATATATCCCGGCGCCGACTGGTTCGAGCGCGAGACCTACGATCTCTACGGCGTGCTGTTTTCGGGCCATCCCGATCTGCGGCGGATCCTGACCGACTACGGCTTTGAAGGCCATCCGCTGCGCAAGGACTTTCCGCTGACCGGCTTCGTCGAGGTGCGTTACGACGACGAAGCCAAGCGCGTCATCTACGAGCCGGTGGAGCTCAAGCAGGAATTCCGCAATTTCGATTTTCTGTCTCCGTGGGAAGGTACGGATTACGTGCTTCCAGGCGACGAAAAGGCGAAACAATGATAAAAATATCACGGCATTGGCTTCCGATCGTGATCGTATCGTTTTTCGCGCTGTTGGCCGGTGACTTGACGGGTCGAGCGGATAGCATTCCTGACGGCAATTTTGAGTCTAAGCTGCAAAAATATGATCCCAAAGCGGTCAGCGCTGCCTTGCGCTATGTTCGAAATTTCAACATGAACGCAAATTTCAAAGCGATGGCGCCCGCCTTGCGGCAGCAAACGATAGCTGAATTGAAAGGAGCCAATCCCTCGATTTCAGACAGCGATGCGGGTGAGTTTGCTGATGACTTCATCAAGCGAGCATTGCTGGATAACTCGGAGACTCTAGAGCATCTGACGGCGTTGATGCTGCTGGAAGCCTTCGATCCCGATGAAGTGGAGGCGATGGATGACTTTTACGCGTCGCCGATGGGGTCGCGTATTTTGGCAAAGACGCCGGCCTATATGGCCAAACTGCCGTATCTGGCCGAGTACTTCCAAAAAACCATCGTCCCTGAGGCACTCCGGCAGACACAAGCTGCCCTGAAGGCACAGGGTAAGGACATCAAAATCTGATTTGTTGAGGATCGAAGCTCCGGTACTGGGGCAATGAGTATATAGAAAAAATGGCTGAAACCTCCGTCCGCAATTTCAACATTAATTTTGGCCCTCAACACCCTGCGGCGCATGGCGTTTTGCGCCTTGTGCTGGAGCTCGACGGCGAAGTCGTCGATCGCGTCGATCCGCATATCGGTCTGTTGCATCGCGGCACGGAAAAGCTGATCGAGGCCAAGACTTATCTGCAGGCCGTGCCCTATCTCGACCGGCTCGATTATTGCGCGCCGATGAACCAGGAGCATGCCTTTGCGCTTGCCGCGGAGCGGCTGCTCGGTATCGAGGTGCCGAAGCGGGGCCAGTTGATCCGAGTTCTCTATTCGGAAATCGGCCGCATCATGTCGCATATCCTCAACGTGACGACGCAGGCGATGGATGTCGGCGCGCTGACGCCGCCGCTGTGGGGCTTCGTCGAGCGCGAAAAGCTGATGGTGTTCTATGAGCGCGCCTCGGGCTCGCGCATGCATGCTGCCTATTTCCGCCCCGGGGGCGTCCATCAGGATCTGCCGCAGAAGCTGATCGAGGACATCGGCAAGTGGATCGACCCATTCCTGAAATCGGTCGACGATCTCGACGCGCTTTTGACCGGCAACCGTATCTTCAAGCAGCGCAATGTCGACATCGCGACGGTGTCTCTGGCCGACGCATGGGCCTGGGGTTTTTCCGGCGTCATGGTGCGCGGCTCGGGCGCGCCGTGGGACCTGCGCAAATCGCAGCCCTACGAATGCTATGCCGAGCTGGATTTCGACATTCCGATCGGCAAGAACGGCGACTGTTTCGACCGTTATCTGGTACGCATGGAAGAGATGCGGCAGTCGGCGAAAATCATGCGCCAGTCGGTCGACCTGTTGCTCGGCAAGGAAGGCAGCGGGCCGGTGTCTAACCTCGACGGCAAGGTGGTGCCGCCGAAGCGCGCGGCGATGAAGCGCTCGATGGAAGCGCTGATCCATCACTTCAAGCTCTACACCGAAGGCTACCGCGTGCCGGCCGGCGAGGTCTATGCGGCGGTCGAGGCGCCGAAAGGTGAGTTCGGCGTCTATCTGGTCTCCGACGGCACCAACAAACCCTATCGCTGCAAGCTGCGCGCGCCCGGCTTCGCGCACCTCCAGGCCATGGACTTTTTGTGTCGCGGCCACATGTTGGCCGACGTCACCGCCGTTCTCGGCTCCCTCGACATCGTGTTTGGTGAGGTGGATCGGTAGCAATGAACGCGCTTGTCACCGCAGCGGTTCTGACCATGGCGGCCCAAGTTCCTGCTTGGGCCCCGGATGGTCGATTGCTTTCGCGAGACCTGCTCAAGATCGGGTTTGAGCTGGTCTCGGAGGGCGACTTGCTGATGGGGCGTACATACGAGAGGCATGCGCCGATGGATGACGGGATGGGTTTTCATTCTCTTCCGTGTCCGATCGAGTCGTTTGTTGCCCAAGTGCCCAGCCGGCCGAGGCCTTACTGTGTCTCTTGGGTTGACGATCGTTATGATGAATACATCCGTCTGAAGCGCGGTAAGGAAGAGTTTGTATGCGTGTTAGGGCAATCTGAGAACTGCTATCGCGTCTCCAGTTCGGTTCAATAAGAAAACATAAAAGCGAAACTCCATGTCAGTCCGCCGTCTCGCAGAAGCCAGCCTCCAGCCAGCCTCCTTCGCCTTCAACCGGGCGAATGCGGCGGCGGCGAAGCAGTGGATCAAGAAATATCCGAAGGGGCGCGAGCAATCCGCGATTATCCCCTTGCTCATGCTGGCGCAGGAGCAGGAAGGCTGGGTGACCAAGGCGGCGATCGAAACGATCTCCGACATGCTCGACATGCCCTATATCCGTGGGCTGGAAGTCGCCACCTTCTATACGCAGTACCAGCTCAATCCGGTCGGTACCCGCGCGCATATCCAGGTCTGCGGCACCACGCCCTGCATGCTGCGCGGCTCGGAAGCGCTGATGGATGTGTGCCGCTCGAAGATCCATCACGACCAGTTCCACACCAACGACAAGGGCACGCTGTCGTGGGAGGAGGTCGAGTGCCTCGGCGCCTGCGTCAACGCACCGATGGTGATGATATTCAAGGACACCTATGAGGATTTGACGCCGGAGCGGCTTGCCGAGATCATCGACCTCTATGACGCCGGCAAAGGTGCTTCGGTGACGCCAGGACCGCAAAACGGCCGCATCACCTCTGAGCCGGCCAGTGGCCTGACGACCCTCAAGAGCGAAAAGGCGATCCTCAAGGCGACCCGCGACCGGGAAACCAGGGCGGCGACCAAGGCCGCCAAGGATGCAGAGCCGGCGGCTGCCGCCGCAGCATCAGTTCCGCCAGCTGCTCCTGCCGCGCCGGCGCCGGTTGCGCCCTCGAATGCCAGCAAGCCGAAGACCGACGCGGTCGAGACCAACCCGGCGCTGAAATCGCCGTCGGCGACGAAAGTCGCGCCCGCGGCGGAAAGGGCGGCGAGCGTCGCAGCGCCTCTGCATTCGGCCGCCAATGCCAACAAGGCCGAACCGCAGGTCGAGGACGTCTCGAAACAGCGCAAGGGCCCCAAGAACAAGGCCGAGCCGGCGTCTGCTTTCAAAGCGCCGGAGGCCAAGGTCAAACCGGCGAAGGCTGCCGCCAAGGCGGCCAAGCCGTCGCCCGGAAACAGGAGCCGGCCGACCGGCAAGAAGCCGGTCTGAGGAACGAGCAATGCTTCAGGACAGAGACCGCATCTTCAACAACATCTACGGCCGCTTCGACAAGTCGCTGGCCGGCGCCATGGCGCGCGGCGCCTGGGACAACACGCCCGGCATCGTTGCCAAGGGGCGCGAGTGGATCGTCAACGAGATGAAGGCATCGGGCCTGCGCGGCCGCGGCGGCGCCGGTTTCCCGACCGGGCTCAAATGGTCGTTCATGCCCAAGCAAAGCGACGGCCGGCCGAGCTATCTCGTCGTCAATGCCGACGAATCCGAGCCCGGCACCTGCAAGGACCGCGACATACTGCGCCATGACCCGCACACGCTGGTCGAAGGCTGCCTGCTTGCCGGCTTCGCCATGGGCGCGGTCGCCGCCTACATCTATGTGCGCGGCGAGTTCATCCGCGAGCGCGAGGCGCTGCAACGCGCCATAGACGAGGCCTATGCGGCCAAGCTGATCGGCAAGAACAATACCTCCGGCTACGATTTCGACATCTACATGCACCATGGCGCCGGCGCCTATATCTGCGGCGAGGAAACGGCGCTGCTCGAAAGCCTCGAGGGCAAGAAGGGCCAGCCGCGGCTGAAGCCGCCATTTCCGGCCAATGTCGGCCTCTATGGCTGCCCGACGACGGTCAACAATGTCGAGTCCATCGCTGTCGCGCCGACCATCCTGCGCCGCGGTGCCGCCTGGTTCTCGTCCTTCGGCCGGCCCAACAATGTCGGCACCAAGCTGTTCTGCATCTCCGGCCACGTCAACAATCCGTGCACCGTCGAAGAGGCGATGTCGATCCCGTTCCGCGAACTGATCGAGACGCATTGCGGCGGCATTCGCGGCGGCTGGGACAACCTGCTGGCGGTCATTCCGGGCGGCGCCTCGGTGCCGCTGGTGCCGGCCGAGCAGATCATCGACGCGCCGATGGATTTCGATGCGCTGCGCGACCTGAAATCGGGCCTCGGCACGGCGGCTGTCATCGTCATGGACAAATCGACCGATATCGTGAAAGCGATCGCGCGGCTGTCCTATTTCTACAAGCACGAGAGCTGCGGCCAGTGCACGCCCTGCCGTGAGGGCACCGGCTGGATGTGGCGGGTGATGGAACGGCTGGTGCGCGGCGAGGCGCAGAAGCGTGAGATCGACATGCTGCTCGACGTGACGAAGCAGGTCGAGGGCCATACGATCTGCGCGCTGGGCGATGCGGCGGCGTGGCCGATCCAGGGCCTGATGCGGCATTTCCGCGGCGAGGTGGAGCGGCGCATCGACGAGTTTTCGCGCAACGCACACCGCGCCGAACCGGTGCTGGCGGCGGCGGAATAGAAGAATTCAAAATGCGGGCGAATGTCCGAAACGAGGAAACGAGCGCGGGGCAGACGGAAACGACCAGGAGACCACCTATGTCGCTGTTTTCGACACCCGACGATTTTACGCCCGATATGGACCCGTTGTTGAAGATGAACCAGGATCTGACCAGGATGATGCCGAAGGAGATGGCCAATGCCGTCAATCTCCTGGCGCATCCTGTCGCGGGCGCGGCGGCGATGACGGCACTCGGCATCGGCCTTGCCAACCACGCCTTTGGTATCTGGATGGGCGTGCTTTCAGGCGCCGCTGAGACCTCGCAGCGGCTTTGGCAACCGGTCGCCGAGGATTTCGAGGCGCGAACGGAACGCTTTTCCGCAACCGGCAAAAGCTCCTCGACAAAGGCGCGCGCGGCGACCAAAACCCTGATTGCCGAGGCGCAGTCCTTTGCCAATGATGTGACCGACATTGCGACGAGCACCGCGGCGCGGAGCTTGGCGAATGCGAGCACCGTTGCAGCGGATGCGTCGGCCGGGCTGATGCCGGAGGATTTCAAGCAGCCCAAGCCGATGGATCGGCCAGCCGAGCCGGCCGACCTCAAGGCGATATCGGGCATCGGGCCGAAACTGGAAAAGGTGCTGAACGGCCTTGGCATCTGGACATACGCCCAGATCGCCGCGTGGACGCCGCAAGAGATCGCCTGGGTCGAAGATTACCTGTCGTTGAAGGGCCGCATCGGCCGTGACGGCTGGATCGGTCAGGCGGCCGCGTTGGCCGGGGCCAAAAAGTGAATTCAATATCGTGCGCGGTCTCGGCTGCGCCCGGAAGGAAAGATTGCGGAACGTCCGCAGGGGTTTGAGGCGAAATGGCAAAGCTCAAGGTCGACGGGAAAGAGATCACTGTACCCGACCATTACACGCTGCTGCAGGCGGCCGAGGACGCCGGCGCGGAAGTGCCGCGCTTCTGCTTCCACGAGCGGCTGTCGATCGCCGGCAATTGCCGCATGTGCCTGATTGAGGTGAAAGGCGGCCCGCCCAAGCCGCAGGCGTCCTGCGCCATGGGCGTGCGCGACCTGCGCCCAGGCCCGAACGGCGAGCCGCCGGAAATCTTCACCAACACGCCGATGGTCAAGAAGGCGCGCGAAGGCGTGATGGAATTCCTGCTGATCAACCATCCGCTGGACTGCCCGATCTGCGACCAGGGCGGCGAGTGCGACCTGCAGGACCAGGCGATGGCGTTCGGCGTCGATTCATCGCGCTACCACGAGAACAAGCGGGCGGTCGAAGACAAGTATATCGGGCCGCTGGTCAAGACGATCATGAACCGGTGCATCCATTGCACGCGCTGCGTCCGTTTCACCACCGAGATTGCCGGCATATCGGAGCTCGGCCTGATCGGCCGCGGCGAGGATGCCGAGATCACCACCTATCTCGAAAGCGCGATGACTTCGGAACTGCAGGGCAATGTCATCGACCTTTGCCCGGTTGGTGCGCTGACCTCCAAACCGTACGCCTTCCAGGCACGGCCGTGGGAACTGACCAAGACCGAATCCATCGACGTGATGGACGCCGTCGGCTCCGCGATCCGCGTCGATAGCCGAGGCCGCGAAGTGATGCGCATCCTGCCGCGTACCAACGAGGCGGTGAACGAGGAGTGGATTTCCGACAAGACTCGCTTCATCTGGGACGGTCTGCGCACGCAGCGCCTCGACCGCCCCTATGTGCGCAAGGACGGCAGACTGGCCCCGGCAAGCTGGGCCGAGGCTTTTGCCGCGATCAAGGAAGCGGTGTCGAATGCGGCACCCGAAAAGATCGGTGCCATTGCCGGCGATCTTGCCGCCGTCGAGGAGATCTACGCGCTGAAGCTTCTGATGGCTTCGCTCGGCTCAAAGAACACCGACTGCCGCCAGGACGGCGCCGCACTCGATCCGTCGCTCGGCCGGGCGAGCTATGTGTTCAACCCGACCATCGAAGGCATCGAACAGGCCGATGCGGTGCTGATCATCGGCGCCAATCCGCGCTTCGAGGCATCCTTGCTCAACGCCCGCATCCGCAAGCGCTGGCGGGCCGGCAATCTGCCGGTCGGCGTCATCGGCGATGTCGGCGATACACGCTATGATTACGAGCAGCTCGGCGCCGGGCCGGAATCGCTGAAGGATCTGGCCGACGGTAACGGCAAGTTCTTCCAGCTGCTGAAGAAGGCGACGCATCCGCTGATCATCGTCGGACAGGGTGCGCTGGCGCGTCCGGACGGGGCGGCCGTGCTCGGCCAGGCGGCGAAGCTCGCCGTCGCCGTCAACGCCGCCAGGGCCGACTGGAACGGCTTTGCCGTGCTGCACACCGCCGCGGCACGCGTCGGCGGCCTCGATGTCGGTTTTGTGCCGGGCGAGGGCGGCAGGAACGTCGCCGGCATGCTGGGCGAGACCGATGTGCTGTTCCTGCTCGGCGCCGACGAAATCGATATGGCCAAGACCGGCGGCGCTTTCGTCGTCTATATCGGCACGCATGGCGACAAGGGCGCACACCGCGCCAACGTCATCCTGCCGGGTGCCGCCTATACCGAGAAGTCGGGCACCTTCGTCAACACCGAAGGCCGCGTGCAGCAGACGAACCGGGCCGGCTTCGCGCCCGGCGAGGCGCGCGAGGACTGGGCGATCCTTCGGGCACTGTCGGATGTGCTCGGCAAGAAGCTACCTTTCGATTCGCTGCCGCAGCTACGCGCAAAGCTCTATGCGGAATACCCGCATCTTGCCCGCATCGACCATGTCGCGGCCGGCGACCCGGCCGACATCGCCAGGGTTGCCAAGCTCGGCGGGCGGCTGAACAAAGACACCTTCACCTCGCCAGTCAAGGATTTCTACCTGACCAACCCGATCGCGCGGGCTTCCGCGGTGATGGCCGAGTGCTCGGCTTTGGCGAAGAACGGCTTCAGGCAGGCGGCGGAGTAGACATGGACACCTTCTTCTCCTTCTACGTGCTGCCGGCGCTGCTGATCCTTTTGAAGTCGGTCGTGCTGATCGTCGTTCTGTTGATCTTCGTCGCCTATGTGCTTTACGCCGACCGCAAGATCTGGGCGGCGGTGCAATTGCGCCGAGGCCCGAATGTCGTTGGCCCATGGGGCACGCTGCAGGCCTTCGCCGATCTGCTGAAATTCGTCTTCAAGGAGCCGGTCATCCCGTCCGGCGCCAACAAGGGCGTTTTCCTGCTGGCGCCTTTGGTGTCGGCGGTGCTGGCGATCTCTGCCTGGGCGGTTATCCCGGTCAATGAGGGCTGGGCGATCGCCAACGTCAATGTCGGCATCCTCTATGTCTTCGCCATCTCCTCGCTCGAGGTCTATGGCGTCATCATGGGCGGCTGGGCCTCCAATTCGAAATACCCGTTCCTTGGCGCGCTGCGCTCGGCGGCGCAGATGGTGTCCTACGAAGTCTCGATCGGTTTCGTCATCGTCACCGTGCTGCTTTGCGTCGGCTCGCTCAACCTGTCCGACATCGTCTTGTCGCAACAGGACGGGCTGGGCACGCGGCTCGGCCTGCCCAACACCTTCCTCGACTGGCATTGGCTGTCGCTGTTCCCGATGTTCATCGTCTTCTTCATCTCGGCGTTGGCCGAGACCAACCGGCCGCCCTTCGATCTTGTGGAAGCCGAATCGGAACTCGTCGCCGGCCATATGGTCGAATATTCCTCGACGCCGTTCCTGTTGTTCTTCCTCGGCGAATATGTCGCCGTCGTCCTGATGTGCGCGCTGGCCACCATCCTGTTCCTTGGCGGCTGGCTGCCGCCCTTCAACTTCGCGCCGTTCACCTGGGTGCCGGGGCTGATCTGGTTCGTACTCAAGGTCTGCCTGGTGTTCTTCATGTTCTCCATGGTGAAGGCGTTCGTGCCGCGCTACCGCTACGACCAGCTGATGCGGCTCGGCTGGAAGGTCTTCCTGCCGATCTCGCTGTTCATGGTGGTCGCTACCGCCGCTTTCCTCAAACTCACCGGGTTTGCCTGATGTCAGCATTATCCCAGGCCGCCAAGTCACTGCTTTTGCAGGATTTCGTCAGCGCTTTCTTCCTGTCGATGCGCCAGTTCTTCGCGCCGAAGGAGACGATCAACTATCCGCATGAAAAGGGGCCGGTCAGCCCGCGCTTCCGTGGCGAACATGCGCTGCGCCGTTATCCCAACGGCGAGGAACGCTGCATCGCCTGCAAATTGTGCGAGGCGATCTGCCCGGCGCAGGCCATCACCATCGAGGCCGGCCCGCGCCGCAACGACGGCACACGGCGCACCGTGCGCTACGACATCGATATGGTGAAATGCATTTACTGCGGCTTCTGCCAGGAAGCCTGCCCGGTCGACGCCATTGTCGAGGGCCCGAATTTCGAATTCGCGACCGAAACGCGCGAGGAGCTTTATTACGACAAGGACAGGCTCCTGGCCAATGGCGACCGCTGGGAGCGTGAACTGGCGCGCAACATCTCGCTGGATGCGCCTTACCGCTGATATTTGACGCATGGACGGGGCGAGGGGCCTCGTTTAAGGAACACGCAACTTGCCGACCGGAGGCGGTGGCAAAAAACAGGACGAACGTCCTGTTCTGACAGGAAACCCGGGGGAACCCATGCTGAGTGGACTAGAGGCGGCCTTTTTCTACCTCTTCGCCTTTGTCGCGGTGGCATCGGCGTTCATGGTCATATCGGCGCGCAATCCTGTGCATTCGGTGCTGTTCCTGATCCTGACCTTCTTCAACGCCGCCGGCCTTTTCATGCTGACCGGCGCCGAGTTCCTGGCGATGATCCTGCTCGTCGTCTATGTCGGCGCGGTGCTGGTGCTGTTCCTGTTCGTCGTCATGATGCTCGACGTCGACTTCGCCGAAATGAAGGAAGGCGCCCTGCAATATGCACCGATCGGCGCGCTGGTCGGGCTGATCCTGGCGGCGGAGCTGATCGTGGTGCTCGGCGGCTATACATTCGCGCCGAAACTGGCGGCGACGGTCGCCAAGCCCATTCCGGACCTGGCCGCGCGCTCGAACACGGCAGCGCTCGGCGACATCCTCTATACGGATTACCTCTATTACTTCCAGGTGGCGGGGCTGGTGCTGCTGGTCGCCATGATCGGCGCCATCGTGCTGACGCTGCGCCACAAGCCGGGCGTCAAGCGGCAGTCGATCGCCGCCCAGGTCGGCCGCACGGCAGCAACCGGAGTGGAAATCCGCAAGGTCAAGACGGGCGAAGGAGTCTGAGATGGTCGTCGGCATCGCGCACTACCTGACCGTATCGGCGATCCTGTTCACGCTCGGCGTGTTCGGCATCTTCCTGAACCGCAGGAACGTCATCGTCATCCTGATGTCGATCGAGCTGATCCTGCTTGCCGTCAACATCAATTTCGTCGCCTTTTCGGCGGCGCTCGGCGACCTGGTCGGCCAGGTGTTCGCACTGTTCGTGCTGACGGTCGCCGCGGCCGAAGCGGCGATCGGCCTTGCCATTCTCGTCGTCTTCTTCCGCAACCGCGGCTCGATCGCGGTCGAAGACGTGAACATGATGAAGGGTTGACGGAACCACCATGTATCAGGCCATCGTCTTCCTTCCGCTGCTCGGCTTCTTGATCGTCGGCCTGTTCGGCACCTCGCTCGGCGCCAAGGCTTCAGAATACATCACCTCCGGCTTCCTGGTGATCGCGGCCGTGCTGTCGTGGGTCGCCTTCTTCTCGGTTGGCTTCGGCGGCGGCGAGGTGTTCACCGTGCCGGTGCTGCGCTGGATCCAGTCGGGCGGGCTGGAGGCGTCCTGGGCGCTCAGGATCGACACGCTGACGGTGGTCATGCTGGTCGTCGTCAATACGGTGTCGTCGCTGGTCCACATCTACTCGATCGGCTACATGCATCACGATCCGGACCGGCCGCGCTTCTTCGCCTATCTGTCGCTGTTTACCTTCGCCATGCTGATGCTGGTGACGGCCGACAACCTCGTGCAGATGTTCTTCGGCTGGGAAGGCGTCGGCCTTGCCTCCTATCTGCTGATCGGCTTCTGGTACAAGAAGCCGTCGGCCAATGCGGCTGCGATCAAGGCCTTCGTCGTCAACCGCGTCGGCGATTTCGGCTTTGCGCTCGGCATATTCGGCGTGTTCGTGCTGTTCGGCTCGGTCAATCTCGGCACCATCTTCGCCAATGCGGCGACGTTCATTCCGGCGGAAGGCGCGCCGCAAGGCGCGGCCGTGCTGACCTTCCTCGGCTATGCACTCGACAAGCAGGCTGCGATGACGGTCGTCTGCCTGCTCCTGTTCATGGGCGCCATGGGCAAGTCGGCGCAGGTGCCGCTGCACACCTGGCTGCCGGATGCCATGGAGGGCCCGACGCCGGTCTCGGCACTGATCCATGCCGCGACCATGGTGACGGCAGGCGTGTTCATGCTGGCGCGGTTGTCGCCGCTGTTCGAGCTGTCGCATTCGGCATTGACCGTGGTCACCTTCATCGGCGCCTTCACCGCCTTCTTCGCGGCGACCGTCGGTCTCGTCCAGAACGATATCAAGCGCGTCATCGCCTATTCGACCTGTTCGCAGCTCGGCTACATGTTCGTGGCGCTCGGCGTCGGCGCCTATGGCGCGGCGATTTTCCATCTGTTCACCCACGCCTTCTTCAAGGCGCTGCTGTTCCTCGGCTCGGGCTCGGTCATCCACGCCGTCTCCGACGAGCAGGACATGCGCAAAATGGGCGGCCTGAGGACGCTCATCCCGAAGACCTACTGGATGATGGTGATCGGCACGCTGGCGCTGACCGGTGTCGGCATCCCGGTGACGATCATCGGCACGGCCGGCTTCTTTTCCAAGGACGCCATCATCGAAGCGGCCTTCGCCGGCCACAATGCGGTCGCCGCGTTTGCCTTCATATTGCTGGTCATTGCCGCCTGCTTCACCTCGTTCTACTCCTGGCGGCTGATCTTCATGACCTTCCACGGCGAGCCGCGGGCCAGCCACGAGGTCATGCATCATGTCCATGAATCGCCACCGGTCATGCTGGTGCCGCTGTTCATCCTGGCGGCGGGCGCTCTGTTCGCCGGCGTGATCTTCCACGGCGCCTTCATCGGCGAGGGCTATGCCGAATTCTGGAAGGCGTCGCTGTTCACGCTGCCGGACAACCACATCCTGCACGAAATCCACGAAGTGCCGTTGTGGGTCGAGCTGTCACCGTTCATCGCCATGCTGATCGGCTTTGCGATTGCCTGGCAGTTCTATATTCGCGCGCCGGAAATGCCTCGGAGCGTCGCCGCCAACCATCGCCTGCTCTACGCCTTCCTGCTCAACAAATGGTATTTCGACGAGCTCTACGACTTCCTGTTCGTGCGGCCGGCAAAGCGCCTCGGCAGCTTCCTGTGGAAGACCGGCGACGGCACCGTCATCGATGGGCTCGGGCCGGACGGCATTTCGGCGCGCGTCGTCGACGTCACTAACCGGGTCGTCAAGCTGCAGACCGGCTATCTCTACCACTATGCCTTCGCCATGCTGATCGGCGTTGCCGCACTCGTCACCTGGATGATGCTCTGATGACCGCCTGGCCGATCCTATCTCTGGTCACCTTCCTGCCGCTGGTTGGTGTGCTGCTCATCCTTTTCGTGCGTGACGACAGCGAGAACGCGCGCCGCAACATCCGCGCCATCGCGCTGTTCACGACTGCGTTCACCTTCGTGGTTTCGCTGTTCATCTGGACCGGCTTCGACAATTCGCAGCCCGGCTTCCAGTTCGTCGAGAAATTTGCCTGGCTGGATTCCGGCATCTCCTACCATATGGGCGTAGACGGCATCTCCATGCTGTTCGTCATCCTGACCACCTTCCTGATGCCGCTCTGCATCCTCGCCTCGTGGGAATCGATCGAGAAGCGCGTCAAGGCCTATATGATCGCCTTCCTGCTGCTCGAGACGCTGATGATCGGCGTGTTCTGCGCGCTCGACATCGTCTTGTTCTACGTCTTCTTCGAAGCCGGCCTGATCCCGATGTTCATCATCATCGGCGTGTGGGGCGGCAAGCGGCGCGTCTATGCCTCGTTCAAGTTCTTCCTCTATACGCTGGCCGGCTCGGTGCTGATGCTGCTCGCCATCATGGCGATGTTCTTCCAGTCCGGCACCACCGATATCCCGACGCTTCTGACCCATAACTTCCCGGCCAATATGCAGACCTGGCTGTGGCTTGCCTTCTTCGCATCCTTCGCGGTGAAGATGCCGATGTGGCCGGTGCATACCTGGCTGCCGGACGCGCATGTCGAGGCGCCGACAGCCGGCTCGGTGATCCTGGCCGCCATCCTGCTCAAGATGGGCGGGTACGGCTTCCTGCGTTTTTCGCTGCCGATGTTTCCGATCGCATCCGAAATGTTCGCGCCGCTGATCTTCACGCTTTCCGTCGTCGCCATCATCTACACCTCGCTGGTGGCGCTGATGCAGGAGGACATGAAGAAGCTGATCGCCTATTCGTCGGTCGCTCACATGGGCTTCGTCACCATGGGAATCTTCGCGATGAACCAGGAAGGCGTCCAGGGTTCGATCTTCCAGATGCTGTCGCACGGCCTGGTCTCCGGCGCGCTGTTCCTCTGCGTCGGCGTCGTCTACGACCGCATGCACACGCGTGACATCGACGCCTATGGCGGGTTGGTCAACAACATGCCGAAATATGCAACCGTGTTCATGATCTTCACCATGGCCAATGTCGGCCTGCCCGGCACCAGCGGCTTCGTCGGCGAGTTCCTGACCATGCTCGGCGTGTTCCGGGTCAACACCTGGGTGGCGTTCTTCGCCGCCACCGGCGTCGTCCTTTCGGCGGCCTATGCGCTCTGGCTCTACCGCAAGGTGATCTTCGGCGCGCTGACCAAGGAAAGCCTGAAAGGCCTGCTCGACCTGTCGACGCGCGAGAAGGTGATCATCTATCCGCTGGTCGCGCTGGTCATCTTCTTCGGCGTCTATCCGGCGCCGATCTTCGACGCGACCGCCGAATCGGTCAAGGCGCTCGTTACCAATGTCACCGCATCCATCGGCGCCGCGCAGACCGCGGCGGCGAACTGACTGGGGGTTTGCGAACCATGACGCCGGACCTTCTCTCAAGCCTGTCGCTCTCGACGCCAGAGCTGATCCTCGCCATCGGCGCCTTGGCGCTGTTGATGCTCGGCGCCTATTCGCGCGCCAACACCACCGTCACGGTGAGCGGCCTTGCCGTCGCCGTGCTGGTGATCGCCGGCGCCTGGCTGGTCTTTTCGCCGGGACAGGGCAACGCCTATGGCGAAGCCTTCATCCAGGATCCGTTCGCCCGCTTCATGAAGGTGCTGGCGCTGGTCGGCTCGGCGGTGACGCTGGTCATGTCGGTCCGCTTTGCCCAGGCGGAGCGTTTCGACAAGTTCGAATATCCGGTGCTGATCCTGCTCTGCACGCTCGGCATGATGCTGATGATCTCGGCCAACGGCATGATCGGGCTCTATCTCGGCCTCGAGCTGCAATCGCTGGCGATCTACGTGCTGGCGGCGATCAACCGCGACAATCTGCGCTCGACCGAGGCCGGGCTGAAGTACTTCGTCCTTGGCGCGCTGTCATCGGGCATGCTGCTTTACGGCATCTCGCTGGTCTACGGCTACACCGGCAACACCGGCTTCCAGGAGATCGCCGCGGCGCTGAGCGGCGGCGAGCGCCAGCTCGGCCTCGTCTTCGGCCTGGTTTTTGTGCTGGCCGGCCTTGCCTTCAAGATCTCGGCGGTGCCGTTCCATATGTGGACGCCCGACGTCTATGAAGGCGCGCCGACGCCGGTGACGGCTTTTCTGGCGGCGGCACCGAAGATGGCGGCGATGGCGCTGATGGTGCGCGTCACCATGGGCGCCTTCAAGCCGATCGCCGCCGACTGGCAGCAGATCATCGTCTTCATCTCGATCGCCTCGATGGCGCTTGGTGCCTTCGCGGCCATCGGCCAGACCAACATCAAACGGCTGATGGCCTATTCCTCCATCGGCCATATGGGTTATGCTCTGGTCGGCCTTGCCGCCAACAGCCAGGACGGCGTGCGCGGCGTCGCCATCTACATGCTGATCTATCTGGTGATGACGCTCGGCACCTTCGCCTTCATCCTCGCCATGCGGCGAAAGGAGGGCAATGTCGAGCAGATCAGCGATCTCGCTGGCCTGTCGGCGACCAATCCGATCATGGCGACGATCCTCACCATCCTGATGTTCTCGCTGGCCGGTATCCCGCCACTCGCCGGCTTCTGGGGGAAATGGTACGTGTTCCTCGCCGCCATCAATGCCAACCTCTACGCGCTGGCGATCATCGGCGTGCTGGCCTCTGTGGTGGGCGCCTATTATTATCTGCGCATCATCAAGATCATGTGGTTCGACGAACCGGTCGGCGGCTTCGTGCCGATGGCGACCGAACTGCGCGTCGTGCTCGGCGTCTGCGGCGCCTTCGTGCTGTTCTACGTGCTGATCGGCGGCCCGATCGGAACCTACGCCGCTGCCGCGGCCAAGACCTTCTTCTGACGGAATGACGTTCAGGCTGGCTCCAACCGCGGCTTCGGACGGGTTCCGGCTCGAGGCGCACGACACGGTCGGCTCCACCAATGCGCTGGCGCTGGAGCACGCGCGGGCCGGCGATCCGGGCAAACTCTGGGTCGTCTCAAAAAAGCAGGAAGCCGGGCGTGGCCGCCGTGGCCGCGCCTGGGCGACGCCCGAGGGCAATCTGGCAGCGACGCTGCTGGTGATCACCAACACCGAGCTTCGGCTTGCCGCGACGCTCGGCTTCGTTGCCGGACTGGCGCTGGCCGACGCGCTCGACGCTGTCGTGCCGAAGGGCAGGATCGCGATCGGCCTCGATGGTGCGAGCCAAGGCAAGAACCGTTTCGAACTGAAATGGCCGAACGATGTGCTTGCCTCGGGCGCCAAGCTCGCCGGCATCCTGCTGGAATCGGCGATGCTGGATGGCGACCGTTCGGCGGTGGCTGTCGGCATCGGCGTCAACGTGGTGGCTTATCCCAAGGATTTGCCTTATCCAGCGACGTCGCTCAGCGCGTTGGGGTCTGCTTGCGATGCCGAGACGCTGTTTCTGGCGCTGTCGGATGCCTGGAGCGAGAATGCGCGGCTGTGGAACGAAGGGCGTGGGCTTGCCGCCGTCAGGCGGCGGTGGCTGGCGCGTGCGGCGGGGCTTGGCGGGCAGGTTGCTGTCAGAATTGACGGTAATGTGGTGCGCGGCACCTTCGAGACCATTGACGAGGACTGCCGTTTCGTGATCCGCGACGATGAAGGTTCGGTTCTGACGATCGCCGCCGGCGACGTGCATTTCGGCGCGGTTGCCTCGGCCGGCGTTTGACCGGCCAATACGTTTGACTGGCCAGCATTTGACCAGCTTGAATTTGACCGGCCGACAATTTTGACCGGCCGACAATTTTGACCGGCCCGCAATTTTGACCGGCAAGGAAGGAAAGACCATGGCGACAGCGGAAAACGCCGAACTTGTCTTCGTGCCGCTCGGCGGTGTCGGCGAGATCGGCATGAACTTCGCCCTCTACGGCTATGGGCCGGCCAATGCGCGCGAATGGATCGTCGTCGACGTCGGCGTCACCTTTCCCGATGCAACCCTGCCCGGCGTCGACCTGGTTCTGCCCGACACACGTTTCATCGAGGAGAGTGTCGCCAATCTGCGCGGCATCGTCATCACCCATGCGCATGAGGACCATTACGGCGCGCTCCACGACATCTGGCCGAAGCTCAAGGCGCCGGTGTGGATGACGCCGTTCAGCGCCGGCCTGCTGGAAGCCAAGCGGCAGGGTGAGCAAGGGGCGCCGAAGATCCCGGTGACGATCTACCGGGCCGGCGAGAAATTCACCGTCGGCCCGTTCGAGATCGAGGCCATCCCTGTTGCGCACTCCATTCCCGAGCCGATGTCGCTGGCGATCATGACGCCGGCCGGCGTCGTCATCCATACCGGCGACTGGAAGATCGATCCGGCGCCGACGGTCGGGCCGATGACCGACGAGGCGCGCTTCCGAGCCTATGGCGACAAGGGCGTGCTGGCGCTGGTCTGCGATTCCACCAATGCGATGCGGGAAGGGGAATCGCCGTCCGAAGTGGCGGTGGGCGAGGGCCTCAAGAGCGTCATCCAGAACGCCAAGGGCCGGGTCGCCGTCACCAGCTTCTCCTCCAATGTCGGGCGTATCGTCTCCATCGCCAAGGCGGCGCGGGATGCCGGCCGCCAGTGCCTGGTGATTGGCCGCTCGATGAAGCGCGTCATCGATGTGGCTGATGAACTCGGCTATATGGACGGCTTGCCGGAATTCATCGCCGAGGAGGATTACGGCTTCATCCCGCGCGAAAACCTCGTCATCATCTGCACCGGCAGCCAGGGCGAGCCGCTTGCCGCACTTGCCAAGCTGTCGCGCGACGAGATGAAGTCGGTGGCGCTGACGGCCGGCGACACGGTGGTGTTTTCCTCGCGCACCATTCCCGGCAACGAGAAGGCGATCCTCGAAATCAAGAACCGCCTGATCGATCTCGGCATCAAGATCATCGAGGACGGCGATGCGCTGGTGCATGTCTCCGGCCATCCACGCCGCAGCGAATTGCGCAAGATGTATGAATGGGTGCGGCCGCAGATCGGCGTTCCCGTGCATGGCGAAGCGGCGCATCTGGTGGCGCAGGGCTCGCTGATGTCGACGTCCGGCATCGGCCAGGTCGCGCAGGTGCGCGACGGCGACATGCTCAGGCTGTATCCGGGTGCCGCCGCCATCATCGACCAGGTGCCGTTCGGCCGCATCTACAAGGACGGAAGGCTGATCGGCACCGACCAGGCGATGGGCATTCGCGACCGCCGCAAGCTGTCCTTTGCCGGCCATGTCGCCGTCAATGTCGTGCTCGACGACAAATACGAGCTTGCCGGCGATCCCGATCTGGTCGCCATCGGCGTCGCCGAGGCCGACGGCAGCGGTGAGAGCCTGGAAGACCTGATGATCGATGCGGCAATCGGCGCCGTGGACTCCATCCCCCGCCAGCGCCGAAAAGACCTCGACCTGGTCCAGGAGGCGGTGCGCCGCGCGGTGCGCGGCGCGGCCAACGAAGCCAGGGGCAAGAAGCCGCTGGTGACGGTGTTCGTCACAAGATGAGGGAGTAGGGGAGTATGGCAGTAGGGGAGTAGGGAAGAACAGATAATTTGCACTCTCCAAACTTGTTTTCCCTACTCCCGTACTTCCCTATTCCCCTACTCCCCTAACCGGGAGCACTCTATGCTCGGACGTCTCAACCATGTCGCGCTTGCGGTGCCGGATCTGGCCGCGGCCGCGGCGGTCTATCGCGATACGCTTGGCGCGCGCGTGACCGCGCCGCAGGCGCTGCCGGAGCATGGCGTTACGGTGGTGTTCGTCGATGTCGGCAACACCAGGATCGAGTTGCTCGAGCCGCTCGGCGAAGCCTCGCCGATCGCCGCATTCCTCGCGAAGAATCCGTCCGGCGGCATGCACCATGTCTGCTATGAGGTGGATGACATTGTTGCGGCGCGCGACCGTCTCAAGGCCAGCGGCGCGCGCGTGCTCGGCGACGGCAATCCGAAGATCGGCGCACATGGCAAGCCGGTATTGTTTCTGCACCCCAAGGATTTCTTCGGCACGCTGGTCGAACTGGAGCAAGCATGAGTTGGGTTTCGTTTATCGCCCTGTTCTTCGCCACGTGGTGGGTGGTGTTGTTCGCCGTCCTGCCGTTCAGCATGCGGACGCAGGACGAGGATCGGGACGTGACGCTTGGCACGGTTCCGAGCGCACCGCGCGGACCGCACATGCTGCGCGCCGCGCTGCGCACGACGATAGCCACGCTGGTCCTCATGGGTATCTTCTACGGCATCACGAGAGGGCTTGGCCTCGGCATCGACGACATCCCGCACATCGTGCCGGATTTCAACCAGAGCCCAGCGCATTAGCCGGCTACCTACCGTGTCCGACTATCCCAGCCTAGCCGAGGCTCTGAAATCAAGCTGAGCCAGCAAGGTCAACCCAAAGTAAAGGCCGGGGCGGGTCTGGGCTGACGCAACGTCATGTAGGTTGGTAATCTGTCGTGCTAACCAGATGATTGCACAAAAAAAATGCAAGGCGCGAGGCCTTGCAATTTAAACGCGTCCGATCTGTTTCCGGTGTCCGGCGGCAGCGAGTTACCGCGCCTAGATCGCATCCTCCCAAGACTTTGACCGCGTAGGAGGGCAGATTTTTCTCTACCCTCTCGGTTATGGGGGCACACTAGCCTAAGGCGGGTGAAAATGTCACGAAGAATTTTGCCCAGAAACAGGCAATCTCGTGCTGCAGTGCACAATAGTACGGCAGGCGTTGCTTGCGAAACGCCCAGCAAGCCGTGTGCGGCAATTGCGGCGCCTGTGCAGCGCCTGGGCCGGGTTTCCATTCCGCCATGAAATGGCTATGAAGCCGGGGCAAGCAAGCCTGCGCTGCGCCGATTCCGGCGCCGCCATCCTCTCTCACGGACCAGTTCATGCGTTTGTCGCGCTATTTCCTGCCCATCCTCAAAGAAAATCCGCGCGAGGCTGAGATCGTCTCGCATCGGCTGATGCTGCGCGCCGGCATGATCCGCCAGCAGGGGCAGGGCAGCTTTTCCTGGCTGCCGCTCGGCAAGCGGGTGCTGGACAAGGTCTGCCGGATCATTCGCGAGGAGCAGAATCGCGCCGGCGCACTCGAAATCCTGATGCCGACCATCCAATCGGCCGAGCTGTGGCGCGAAAGCGGCCGCTATGAAGACTACGGCAAGGAGATGCTGCGCATCAAGGACCGGCAAGACCGCGATATGCTCTACGGGCCGACCAACGAGGAGATGGTCACCGAGATCTTCCGCTCCTATGTCAAGTCCTACAAGGACCTGCCGCTCAATCTCTATCACATCCAGTGGAAGTTTCGCGACGAGGTGCGCCCGCGCTTCGGCGTCATGCGTTCGCGCGAGTTCCTGATGAAGGACGCCTATTCCTTCGACCTCGATTATGAAGGCGCCAAGGCCGCCTATAACCGCATGTTCGTGTCCTATCTCAGGACGTTTACGCGCATGGGGCTGCAGGCCATTCCGATGCGCGCCGACACCGGGCCGATCGGCGGCGACCTCAGCCATGAGTTCATCATCCTGGCCGACACCGGCGAGAGCCAGGTGTTCTGCCATCGCGATTATCTTTCGCTGGCAGTGCCCGGCGCAGACACTGATTTTTCGAACGACGCCGAGATCGGCGGCATCGTCACGACGTGGACGACGCCCTATGCCGCCACCGACGAGATGCATGACGAGGCGGCGTGGGAGAAGGTGCCCGCGAGCGACCGGGTCTCGGCGCGCGGCATCGAGGTTGGGCATATCTTCCATTTCGGCGACAAATATTCCAAGCCGATGGGCGCCAAGGTGACCGGGCCGGACGGCAAGGATCATTTCGTTTCTGGCGGTTCCTACGGAATCGGCCCGTCCAGGCTGGTCGCGGCGATCATCGAGGCCAGCCATGACGATAACGGCATCATCTGGCCGGAGGCGGTGGCACCGTTCGATGTCGGCCTGATCAACATGAAGGCTGGCGATGCCGAATGCGACCGCGTCTGCGGCGAGCTGAATGCCGCCTTTGCCGCCGCCGGCAAGGAGGTGCTCTACGACGACACCGACCAGCGGCCGGGCGGCAAGTTCGCCACCGCCGACCTGATCGGGCTCCCGTGGCAGGTGATCGTCGGGCCGCGTGGTGTCGCCGCCGGCGAGGTCGAGATCAAGAACCGCAGGACCGGCGAGCGCGAGACGCTGCCGATCGGCGACGTGAAAAAGCGTTTCGGTGCCGCCGCATGAACGAAGCGGCGGCAGCAAGACCATCGGGCGCCGGGCCTTTTTCCGGCTTCGAACGCTTGGTGGCGTGGCGCTATCTGCGCTCGCGTCGCAAGGAGACGGTGATCTCGGTGATCGCCTCGATCTCCTTCCTCGGCATCATGCTGGGCGTCGCCACGCTGATCGTCGTCATGGCGGTCATGAACGGCTTTCGCGCCGAACTTTTGACGCGCATCCTTGGCGTCAACGGGCACCTGATCGTGCAGCCGCTCGACATGCCGCTGGAGGACTATGACCAGGTCGCCGGCCGCATCAACGGCGTGCCCGGCGTCAAATATGCCATCCCGCTGATCGACGGGCAGGTGCTGGCGCAAGGCAATGTCGGCGGCGGCACCGGCGCGCTGGTGCGCGGCATACGCGGCGAGGATCTCGGCAAGATCACGATCGTCGCCAACAACATCAAGGCGGGCTCGATCGTCGGCTTCGACACCGGCGAGGGCGTCGCCATCGGCAGCCGCATGGCCGAGAATCTCGGCCTTGTGCTCGGCGATACGATCACGCTGATCTCGCCCGAGGGCGACGTCACGCCGCTCGGCACGACGCCGCGCATGAAAGGCTATCCGATAACCGCGATCTTCGAGGTCGGCATGTCGGAATATGACAGCTCCATCGTCTACATGCCGTTTTCGGAAGCGCAGCTTTACTTCAACATGGACGGCCGGGCGCAGACGATCGAGATTTACGCCGACAATCCCGACAATATCGACGCGCTGAAGCCGAAGGTCGAAGAGGCGGCGCAACGGCCGATCACCCTCGTCGATTGGCGGGAGCGTAACAAGACGTTCTTCGACGCGCTGCAGGTCGAGCGCAACGTCATGTTCATGATCCTGACGCTGATCGTGCTGGTGGCGGCGCTCAACATCATTTCCGGCCTGATCATGCTGGTGAAGGACAAGGGCCACGACATCGCCATCCTGCGCACCATGGGCGCCACGCGCGGCGCGATCCTGCGCATCTTCCTGATGACCGGGGCTGCGATCGGCGTTGTCGGCACCATCGCCGGCGTGCTGCTCGGCATCGTGATCTGCCTCAACGTCGAGCGCATCCGCCAGTTCTTCTCCTGGCTGGCCAACGAGCGGCTGTTCAATCCCGAGCTCTATTTCCTAAGCCAGCTGCCGGCCCGCATGGATGCCAGCGAGACGATCTCGGTCGTTCTCATGGCTTTGGCGCTGTCGTTCCTGGCGACACTGTTTCCGGCGTGGCGCGCGGCCAGGCTCGATCCGGTCGAAGCGCTGAGGTACGAATGATGGCCGAGGCCATTATCGAGCTGAAGAGCGTCGAGCGGCACTATGTGCAGGGGCCGCGCAAGCTGACCATCCTGAACGGCGCCGATTTTTCGCTGAAACGTGGCGAGATGGTGGCGCTTGTGGCGCCGTCGGGCACCGGCAAGTCGACGCTGCTCCACACCGCCGGGCTGCTGGAGCGACCGGACGCCGGCGACGTGATCCTGGCGGGGCGCGCCTGCGGCCGGCTTTCCGACGACGAACGCACGGCGATCCGCCGCAACGATGTCGGCTTCGTCTACCAGTTCCATCATTTGCTGCCTGAGTTTTCTGCGTTGGAAAACATCATGATGCCGCAGCTGATAAAAGGGCTGCCGCGCAAGGAGGCGGCCGAGCGCGCGGCGCAATTGCTCGACTATATGCAGATCGGCAAGCGGGCACAGCATCGCCCCTCCGAGCTCTCCGGCGGCGAGCAGCAGCGGGTCGCCATCGCGCGTGCCGTCGCCAATGCGCCGCTGGTGCTTTTGGCCGACGAGCCGACCGGCAATCTCGACCCGGTGACCGCTTCCTATGTGTTCGAGGCGCTGGCGGCACTGGTCCGGCAATCGGGCCTGGCGGCGCTCATCGCCACCCACAATCACGAGCTCGCCTCGCGCATGGACCGCCGCGTGACGCTGGCCGACGGCAAGGTCGTGCCGCTTTAGAGTGCGCTGCAATTGAGGCGATGACGGCCTGCGAGCTGCCGTGCGCCGTCCCGCCGCTTTCGCGCGCCTGTCGGCCGCGAAACGCTCGGCATTTCCCTCTCAACCCTTTCTTAACCCTGTCGAATTGACCGGGCGCAAATTCCGGTGACGCCCGGACTGCGATCGTTGACATTCGAACAAAATTAGAACAAAATACGAACATACTAACAACAGGAGAGAGTTATGACCGATCTTGTTCAGGATGTCGTCTCGCTGGTGTGCATGAGCACGTTCCTCATTTCCATGGCAATCTGGATCGGCGCGATGTGAGGATTGAGCTCAAGGGCGGGCTCGATGCTGATGAGCGAGGGCCGCCTTCGCATATTGGCGCAGGCATTGGGCGAGTGTTTCAGCCGGCCTTGCGGGATACTTCGACAGGCGACACCGCGGCGGGCCCGAACACGTCCTCGAAAGCGGATTTCAGCGCCAGGTCGAGGTCGGCCATGGTTACGGGAAGGCCGAGGTCGACAAGGCTGGTGACGCCGTGATCCTGGACGCCGCACGGCACGATGCCGCTGAAATGGCTAAGGTCCGGCTCGACATTGATGGCGATGCCGTGAAAGCTCACCCAGCGCCTCAGCCTGATGCCGATGGCGGCGATCTTGTCCTCGGCCGCCGAGCCGTCGGGCAAAGCGGGGCGGTCCGGCCGAACCACCCAGACGCCGACGCGGTCCTCGCGGCGTTCGCCGCGTACGTTGAAGGCGGCCAGCGAGCCGATGATCCATTGTTCGAGTGCGGCGACGAAGGCGCGGACATCCTCGCGCCGCCGCTTCAGGTCGAGCATGACGTAGGCGACGCGCTGGCCCGGCCCATGATAGGTGTATTCGCCGCCACGCCCGGCGGCAAAGACCGGGAAACGGTCCGGCTCGATCAGGTCCTCGATGCGGGCGCTGGTGCCGGCGGTGTAGAGCGGCGGGTGCTCGACCAGCCAGACCATCTCGCCGGCGGCGCCGCTGCGGATTGCCTCGGCGCGCGCCTCCATCACGGCGAGCGCATCGGGATAGGCGGTGAGCCCCGGCTCGATGCGCCATTCGACCGGCGCCGAGCCGGGCAAGGGCAGGAACGACGTGGCGATCTGGCTGCGTTCTGTCATGATATCTCGTCTCGCCACTCATATGGCGGCAATCGGTACAAACGTCCAGTTCCGGCACGTTCGGCCCTTGAACAGTTATGCCGATGTCCGGCCGATTATTGCTGGCCGCGCACTTGTTTCACCGGAAACGATTTGCTACACGCCGCGGGCCGGTTGGTTCCGGCTCCTACCACGTGCGGTCGTGGCGGAATTGGTAGACGCGCAGCGTTGAGGTCGCTGTGGGGCAACCCGTGGAAGTTCGAGTCTTCTCGACCGCACCATTAAATTCGAAAGCGGAACCTCTAACCCGTTGAATTCGAGCACGGCGGGGAGCGTCCTTGTCGGGCGCGAGGCTTTTTGCCTGGTTGCGATCACGAATGTGGCCCAGTGAAGAAGCAATCGGCGCGCGGAGCCATCTATGCGGTTGGCGTGCAAACTATTCGCGCACCAGGCGTCCGGTCGCCCACCAGATCACCGACACAACAATGATCGATGCGTAGCCGTCCACGGCATAGTGCCAGCCAGTGAACACCGATCCGTACAGGATCAGGGCTGCAAAGGTCCAACCCAGAACGAGCCGGCGCTGGGTGTGGTTCGAGGGGCAGCTCGATCTCGACGCTGATCGGATGGTTCATGGCCTATGGTCCAGCGACGATCGCAGCGAAAATAAGCACCTTTGCGCTTGCCTTGAAGGCTCCTATTCTGGAGGGTAGTATCCGCTCGTGGGCATAGAATGTCGGTACTGCCTTTCTTAAGAATTTACGCGCTGCTCAACGCGGTGCTGGCTGCGACTGGGCTTGTGGCGGTGGCTACGCTCACGACACCGGACCTGTCCGGACGAAGCAGACTGGCTTTGGCTGCCGTGCTGGCGGTCATTTGGGGCGTCTATCTCCTGGAATTGGCCGAGAAACTGCACAAGCGCCGGGCGGGAGACGTTCGGGACAGGACGCCGGCAATCGCCATTGATGTGCTCGCGGTTTTGGTTCCACTCGCCGCATTTCTGCTCGTCGGCACGCCCGACCGGAGCCTCTACTGTGCTGTCTGGCTGCTGAAACCGCTGCGCGACTCAACTTTCTTCCCGCTGCTGGGCAGAATCCTGACCAACGAAGCGCGCAACCTGATCGGCGTCGCCACGGTCTTCGGCATCGTTCTTTTCGGTTTTGCGCTCGCAGCCTATGTCATCGAGCGCGACGTCCAACCGCAACAGTTCGGCAGCATCCCCCAGGCAATGTGGTGGGCGGTGGTCACGCTGTCCACCACCGGCTATGGCGACGCTATTCCGGAAAGCTTCGCCGGCCGCGTCCTTGCCGGGGCGGTCATGATGAGTGGCATCGGCATCTTCGCGCTCTGGGCTGGCATTCTTGCCACCGGCTTTTATCAAGAAGTCCGTCGCGAGGATTTCGTCCGCAATTGGCAATTGGTCGCCGCCGTGCCGTTGTTTCAGAAGCTCGGCCCGGCCACACTAGTCGAGATCGTGCGCGCATTACGACCTCGCATCGTGCCGGCGGGCGCTGTGATCTGCCGCAATGGCGAGACCGGTGACCAGATGTTCTTCGTCGTGGAGGGGCGCGTCAGCGTCGCGACGCCGAACCCGGTGGATCTGGGCCCTGGCGCCTTCTTCGGCGAGATGGCGCTGATCACCGGCGAACCGCGCTCGGCGACCGTCAGCGCCACAACGGTGGTCTCACTCCTGTCGCTACACTCGGCGGATTTCCAGATGCTGTGCAGCAGCAGCCCGGAGATCGCAGAAACCATCCGCAAGACCGCGCTCGAGCGGCGCGGCGCGGCAGCTAAGGGTTGACCGTACTAGGTGTTCGTCAGAGGAGGATGTGATGGCAAGGCTGCCAGCTGCCTGCCGATGGTGGCTGGCCGGAACTACATGCTTTGCCGCTGCCGAACCATCCTCAATACAAATCGCCACGGAATCGTAGAAAAATGGCTTAAAATCAACGCGGGAGGCGTTGCGGCGCTGCATCTCGACCGCACCATCAAATTCGAAAGCGGAATCTCTTGCCCGTTGAATTCGAGCACGGCAGGGAGCGTCCTTGTCGGGGCACGTGCTTTTTGCCTGATTGCGGTCGCGAGTTTGGCTTATGCGAAGTGGCCATCGGCAGGCATGGCCATCTATCGACAAGCGCACATAACTATTCGCGCACCAGGCGTCCGGTCGCCCACCAAATCACCGACACAACAACGATCGATGCGTAGCCGTCCACGGCATAGTGCCAGCCGGTGAACACCGATCCGTACAGGATCAGGGCTGCAAAGGTCCAACCCAGAACGCCAAGCCAGCGATTGATCGATGACAGCAAATAGGCGTTCAATGCGGCAAAGGCGACATGCATGCTTGGCATGGCCGAGATGCCGCCGCCAAGACTTGGCCGGCCGCTTTGGTAAGCCATCAGGAGATATGCCGCGGGTTCCCGCACCATGTAACTATGGTCCAGCCTGTCCAGGGCCGCATTCAATCCGTGGAAGCGATCCACGCCGACAAAGTGGTGGTAGTAAACCGGTCCGACCGATGCCAGCGCCACGGCCAAGACCGTTCCGAGGACGGACAACGTCAGCGCTGCTGCGCAGAGATAGCGGATGCGGGCAATCTCGTCCGACCAGAGCGACACGAAAAGGATGGCGCCGAACCACTGGTAAAACCAAATGACTTCATAGCTGTTGAAGACGACGAACGACCAATTGTTGCTGTCGAGCTTATGGACGATCTCCCATGGCGGCATCCCGTGCAGCCATTCATCAGCGTCGGCCAACCAGTTGTCGGCATAGTATGGGACGACGGACGGGATGGCGATCTTGTAGGTAGAGAACGCGGTCAAGCTGGCAAAGAAGAACAGCAGCACCAGCAGACAACCGCGCCAGCGCCCTTGAACCAAATCCAGTGCGTAGCGAACCGGTTGCCGCCGGCCATGGATTAGCGCGGCACAGCAGACGCCACCGATAAACAACACCGGAATGCCAACAAGAAACTTGTGAGAATAGATTAAGGCGGACGTATAGAATATTTCTGGATATAGTGCAGATGCGCCTAAAACGTATGTCGCCATGAACAAGGAGAGGCGCAATTGCCATATGGCGGAGGGCCTGTAGCGAGAGGCTTCCGTGGTTAGGGCCAAACCAATTTACCTGTTCTTAACGTTTCGCCGGAGAGACACATACACCGGTAAGGTAAAAACCTTGCCGCCAGGTTTACTTTTCGCCGGTGGTCGACATTTGCCGGCCGGCCCGCATGCGGTGGATCGATTCCCTGAGCAGTCTTGCATCCGCATCGCTGTCCATGCCCCCGCGTGAAGGAATTGCCCCGGAGCCTCGGGGCCGAGCCGGCCGGTTGCTTGAACACGGGCCCGCCACGCCCTCAGTTGACATATCATAAGTTTTAGCTTATCATAAGTCATGATTTATGATTATGCAGGAATGGTGGCCTTGGCCGATCCGACGCGCCGAAAGGTGTTCGAGCTCATCGCCGATCGGCCACGCTCGGTCATCGATCTGACGCGAGTGCTTCCGGTCTCGCAGCCGGCGGTATCGCAGCACCTCAAGGTCTTGAAGGAAGCCCGGCTGGTCCGCGCAGAGCCGAAAGGTGCCAGCAACATCTATCATCTCGACCCGCATGGGCTCGGCGAGATGCGCGCCTGGCTTGACCGCATGTGGGGCGATGCGCTCGACGCCTTCAAATGGGAAGTCGACAACAGCAAGGAGAAGAGGAAATGACGACCATGATCAAGCCCGCGCCGGTCAGGAAGTCGGTGACCGTGGAGGTGCCGCTCGACAAGGCGTTCGATGTGTTCACCACAGGATTCGGGCGCTGGTGGCCGGCTTCGCATTCGATCGGCAAATCCGCCCTGACGACCGCGGTGATCGAACCGAAAGCCGGCGGCCGCTGGTACGAGATCGGCGAGGATGGGTCACAATGCGATTGGGGCGAGGTTCTCGCCTGGGATCCGCCGTCGAGGCTGACGCTCGCCTGGCGCATTGGAGCCGGCTGGCGCTACGATCCGGCATTGCTGACCGAAGTCGAGATCCGCTTTGTCGCGCTCGGCGAGAACGCGACGCGCGTGGAACTCGAGCACAGGCTTCTGGAGAACATGGGCGAAACCGCAGAGGCGATGCGCGAGGCCTTCGAATCGGAGGGTGGCTGGAGCGGTCTCCTGGACCGCTATGCGGCTGAGGCCAAGCGCCACGCCGCCTGATCGGGAAGCCGTTAAGTCCAATATCCAGCGAGGCCGTCGCACCCTCGGCCTCGCCGTTTTTGAATCAGTGTCGATCTGCCCATCTGGTTGACCGGGGCGGGGAGATACGCTGCCCTTTACCTGCCGCCGCGAAGGTTTGCAGCGCCGCAGGTTTGTAGAACGTCCTCTCCTCCTACCATCCGGTATGCGCCGCGTCGTTTGGACGCGCGAACGGCGCTGTAGCAATTTGTCGTTGTGCATGGTCCTTTCGCAAAATCGATTCCGATTGTCAGGATCATGGTCTAGACCTGACAGGCACCTTATCCGGAAATCCGATGGCGGGAGGCGCTGGTGGAAGGCCAGGACGAACAGATGACCGGCGCCCGGGCGGCCGAGGAGCGCCGCGCCGACATCTATGACGAGGACGGCGTCATCCTGTCGTCGTTCCTCGCCCAGATCGGTGCCGCGATCGCCGATCGCGATACGCTGACGCTGAAGCGCGAAGTCGACGATCTGCACCAGTCGGAACTCGGCCACCTGCTCGAGGCCCTGCACCCGGAACAGCGACGCGCGCTGGTCGAATTGCTGGGCAAGGATTTCGATTTTTCCGCGCTGACCGAGGTTGACGAGGCGATCCGCCGCGACATCGTCGACAGTCTGCCCAATGCGCAGATCGCCCAGGCGGTGCAGGATCTCGATTCCGATGACGCGGTCTACATTCTCGAAGACCTCGACCAGGAGGACCAGGACGAGATCCTGTCGCAGCTGCCGTTCACCGAGAGGATCAGGCTGCGGCGTTCGCTTGACTATCCCGAAGAGACCGCCGGCCGCCGCATGCAGACCGAGTTCGTCGCGGTGCCGCCGTTCTGGACGATCGGCCAGACCATCGACTACATGCGCGAGGACAACAATCTTCCCGACCGTTTCAGCCAGATCTTCGTCATCGATCCGAGCTTCAAGCTGCTCGGCGCCATCGACCTCGACCAGATCCTGCGTACCAAGCGCTCGGTCAAGGTCGAAGAGGTCATGCATGAGACTAGGCATGCCATCCCGGCCACCATGGACCAGGAGGAGGCGGCACGCGAATTCGAACAATACGATCTTCTGTCCGCCGCCGTCGTCGACGAGAACGAGCGGCTGGTCGGCGTGCTGACCATCGACGACGTCGTCGACGTCATCCAGCAGGAGGCCGAGGAAGATCTGCTGCGCATGGGCGGCGTCGGCGACGAAGAACTCTCGGACAGCATCTTTTCGACCTCGCGCTCGCGCGTGCCGTGGCTGCTGGTCAATCTTTTGACGGCTTTCCTGGCGGCCTCGGTGATCGGCCTGTTCGACCGCACCATCGAGCATATCGTGGCGCTGGCGGTGCTGATGCCGATCGTCGCCGGCATGGGCGGCAATGCCGGCTCGCAGACCATGACTGTCACGGTGCGGGCGCTGGCGACCAGGGACCTCGACATCTACAATGCCGGCCGCATCATCCGCCGCGAAATCGGGGTGGGCTTCATCAACGGCATCATCTTTGCCATCCTGATCGGCCTCGTGGCTGCTGCCTGGTTCCACGATCGCAATCTCGGCGGCATCATTGCGGCTGCGATGATCATCAATATGTTCGTGGCGGCTCTGGCGGGCATCCTTATCCCGCTGCTGCTCGACCGCTTCAAGATCGATCCGGCTGTGGCTTCGGCGGTTTTCGTCACCACGGTCACCGATGTCGTCGGTTTCTTTGCCTTTCTCGGGCTCGCCACATGGTGGTTCGGCGTGCGCTGAACGTCACCTCAATTGACTTTTACGTAAATGCCATGCGAGGCTTTGAAAGGTGCCTTGTCCGCCGATTCTGGTACGCGCCTGGGCGCTGGCGGCGCCGGCCAGTTGGAACTCGCGGCGTGGCCGGGGCATTGGAGTGACGATGCGGGAATATTATTCGATCACGGAACTGACCCGCGAATTCGACGTGTCGACGCGGACGTTGCGCTTCTACGAGGACGAAGGGCTGGTGCAGCCGGTAAGACGCGGCCGCACGCGGCTGTTCCGTCCGTCGGACCGGCATCTCATCCGCCAGATCATGCGGGGAAAAAGGCTCGGCTTCTCGATCAACGAGATCCGCGAAATCATCCAGATGTACAGGGAGCCGCCCGGCGAGGTCGGCCAACTCAAATTGATGATCAAGCGCATCGAGGAAAAGCGCGAGGATCTTCGCCAGAAACGCCGCGACCTCGAAGAGACCCTGGCAGAGCTCGACCAGGCCGAGGAATCCTGCGTCGAGCGGCTGGTGGAGCTCGGCGTCACCACCTAAGCCGGTGTCAGCCTCGGCTCAAATCCAGCGCCGCACCCTTTTGGCGTAGTCCCGGTATTTCTTGCCGAATTTGGCCGTCAGCACCTTCTCCTCGCTCTCGATCGTCAGCTTCTGCGTCAGGAACGCCGCGATGACTGCCAGCGGCAGGAACCAGGCGATCCCAGTGACAAAGGCGAGGCTGACCAGCAGCAGCGTGTTGGCGAGGTAGATCGGGTTGCGGCTGACGGCGAAGGGTCCGGTGGTCACCAGATGGTCAGGCACGCCGTTCGGGTTGAGCGTCGTCTTGGCGCGGATCATGGTGCGGATTGCCGTGAACCAGAGCGCGGCAACCGCCACCAACCCCACAAGGCCGGCGGCGAACAGGATGTCGCCGAGAAGATCGCCGATCCACGGCAGCGGATAGAACAGCCCTAGCGCGACGCTGACGATGATGGCAGCGATATAGATCAGCGGCGGCCATGGGATGTGCCCCAGCTTCGGCTGCCCAGGATTTTGCTGCACGGGTTTCGGGTGACTGTCGCTCATTATTGTCCTCCCTCGATTAGCGCGTTCCCGGTTCCGCCGCCTCGGTTTGGGCGGTGCAGGTGCCGGCGAGCTCGCCAATATGCGCCTTCCACTCCGGGGACTGGTCGTCGCTGTAGAGCCGGTCAAGCGAGGCTTCGCCCTGGAGAGTGTCCAGCATGCAGGCACAATAGCTGGAGCAGAACTCGGTGTCGCGTGCCTGCTCGCAGGATATCTGGCAGGATTTCAGAAAACTCACCTCCCTGGTTTCGGCCTGCGCCGGCATGAATTGCGAAAACAGCCAGACCGAGCCGATCAGCACCGGCTGATGGATCAGGTAGAAGGCAAGGCTGTGCCGGCCGATGAAGACCAGCGGATTTGCCCAGCGGCCGGGCGCCAAGGCCGACAGCCGCGTCAGCGCGCCGGAGGTGGCAGCGAGCTTGGTAACCGCGATGCCGGCAAGTACGGCGCCGAACCAGGGCAGCAGCGGAACGTAGTCGTTGGAGCGCGGGTTGGTCGCCGACAGGCCGACCCACCACAAAGCCGGATGATCGAAAAGCTCGGATCGCAGGTAGAAAGGCGCGGCGACGACGAATACGGCGACAAGCAGCGTCAGCAGCGCCGGCAGGCGCAGGAACGCCAGGCCGAGCAGGCTGGCGAGCGCGATCTCATGCAATATGCCGAAGAAGATGAAGCCGTCGGGCGTGGCGATGCGGGTGACCAGCGATATTGCGAGCGCTGCCCCGGCAACCATGGCGAAGCGCTTCCAGAAGCCGGTCCAGCGGATTTTTTTGCCATGGGCGAGATAGAGGCTGATGCCGACCAGGAACAGGAAGCTCGAGGCGATGCAGCGCGCGTAGATTTTCCACCAGCCGAAGGCGGTGAGGCCGGGATCGGTGTAGCCGAAGAATTCGAGGTCCCAGGTGAAATGATAGCTCGCCATGGCAAGCAAAGCGATGCCGCGTGCAATGTCGATAACGGCGATGCGCTTCGACTTCGGTTGATCCTGAACGGCTGCGCTAGGCGTGTCGATTGTCATGGTCTCGCTGTCTTGGTTCAGCCCCGGCAAGACGACTATCACGGTTGCCACCGTCAAAAGAAGCAGGGCCTTGCGTCGCGTTGGTACCGGTCGGCATCGGCCTGCTTTAGGCCAAAGCCGGAAAGCCTTTGGCCGGCGTGCTGGCGTTCTTCGGCCTGGGCGCGGTTTTCGCGACACTCGGCCTGCTGGCGGCGGCCTGCGGCTTCGTCACCTGGCGCTATCTGCCCAAATCGCTTTGATGTGCGAGCGCCGCATGGCGCTCGCGCAGCCAGTTGTGGAAGCGGTGCAAGTCGTATCCCTCGGGCATCAGTACGCCGGCCTTGTGGCGCATCGAGCGCAGGCCCACCTGGTTGACCTCGCAGATATCAGCATCCTCCTCCAGCACCTGGGTACCGAAGGCGACGATGTTGTCGATATCCGCGGCCGGATCGGCGAGCGCTTCGCCTCGCGGCGGACGAGCAGCCAGTTGCGATACCAGATGGCCTCGAGATCGCGCTGATAGGCCGCGATGTCCCAATTGGCTGATGACGGCAGCGTCGGCTCGGCCCGCGTCAGGCCCTTGTAGGGACCGCGCTCATTCGGGCTGGGTTGCATGCCGGCTTCCTCCCCACCGCCAGCCGACACCCGGCTGCGAAAATTGTCAATCGCGGCGCCGGTCTGCGAACTTGGCGAGGCGGCGCATTCGCCACACGATCCGGCGGAATTTGGTTTGCCGGGCGCGGCGATTCTGCCTATAGTCGCTGATGTCGTCGGTTCCGTTTGGAACCAAGAGGGAATGCGGTTAGGGCAAGTTGTTTGCCCAATGCCGCGGCTGCCCCCGCAACTGTGTGCGGTAGTCCTCTCCATATGCCACTGAAGGTTCGCCTTCGGGAAGGTGGGGAAGGGCGCTGATCCGCGAGCCAGGAGACCTGCCGGCGACAGGAAACTGACTTCTATGCCCTCGGGTGGAGGGCGAAAGGACAAGACATGAATACCGCTTCCGTTTCGCTCGGCGCTTCCGCCTCCTCGCAGTCGCGTCTCATGCAGCTGGCGCTTGCTGCATTCCTCGGCATTTTCGTCATGGGCTTTGTCGGCTTCTCGCATATCGATGCGGTCCACAATGCCGCGCACGACTATCGCCATTCGATGGGCTTTCCCTGCCACTGACAAGGGGCTGACATCATGACACTGTTTCGCAACGTCGTGTTCATCGCGGCGATCGCAGGGCTTGTGGCCGGCGTGGCTCTCGCCTGCATGCAAGCCTATGCCACGGTGCCGCTCATCCTGAAGGCGGAAATCTACGAACAGGCCGGCGGCGGCCATGACCATGCCGCGGCACCTGCGGCACCGGCCGAAAACGCCGCGGGCACGACGGCTATGAGCAGCGCCGCGCCGGCACCGGCTGAAGCAATGGCTCCGGCGGAAGACGAAGGCTGGGCGCCGGCCGACGGTTTCGAGCGCTTCGGCTTCAGCGTCGTTGCCAATATAGTCACCGGCATCGGCTTTGCGCTGGTCCTGGTTGCGGTTTCGGAATTCGCCGGCGGCATCGGCAACTGGCGCCAGGGCCTGTTCTGGGGGCTTGCCGGCTTTGCCGTGTTCACGCTGGCGCCGGGCCTCGGCCTGCCGCCGGAACTGCCGGCGATGCCGGCGGCCGACCTTGTCCAACGCCAGATCTGGTGGTGGGCAACAGTGGTGGCGACCGCCGCCGGGCTCGGCCTTATCGCCTTCCGCAGATCGTTGCCGCTGGCGATCCTTGCCGTAGCGTTGATCGTGGCGCCGCATATTGTCGGCGCGCCGCAGCCCGATAGCTTCGAGACGGCGATCCCGGAAGGCCTGCACCACCAGTTCGTGGTGGCGGTGACGCTGACCAATCTGGTGTTCTGGCTGGTGCTCGGCGCGGTCGTCGCCGTGGTGCGCGGACGCTTCACGGGCACGGCGACCAGCCTGCGCGACAGCTTTGCCTGACCGCGCTGCCGGGGCACTCACCCTGGTCATCGGCGGTGCGCGCTCCGGCAAGAGCGCGCATGCCGAGAGCCTGGTGACGGTCGGCCCGCCGCCTTGGAGCTATATCGCCACGGCGCAAGCCTATGACGAGGAGATGCGCCAGCGCATCGCGCTGCACCGCTCGCGCCGCGGCGCCGGCTGGACGACCATCGATGCGCCGCTCGACCTTGCCGGCGCGATCGGAGCGCTGCCTGACGGCCAGCCGGTGCTGATCGATTGCCTGACGCTGTGGCTGACCAATCACATGCTGGCCGACCATGATGTCGAGGCCGAATGCCGGAGGCTGGCCGATGTGCTGTCGCGGCCGCGTGGGCCGTGGTTCGTGGTGTCCAACGAGGTCGGCCAGGGCATCGTGCCGGACAATGCGCTGGCAAGACGGTTTCGCGACGCCGCCGGCCGGCTGAACCAGGACGTCGCGGCTGTTGCCGGCACCGTGCTTTTGATGGTGGCGGGGCTGCCGCTCAAGGTGAAATGACATGGCTGATACTATCGATCCCAAGGACGAGGAACGCCACCGCGCCAAGATGGCCAAGCGCAAGGCGGTGCAGGACGCAGAGGTCGCGGCCAAGACGGTCGAGAAGGGGCTGCTGATCGTCAACACCGGACCGGGCAAGGGCAAGACCACGGCCGCCTTTGGGCTGGCACTCAGGATGCTCGGCTATGGCAAGCGCGTCGGCGTCGTTCAGTTCATCAAGGGCAAATGGCACACCGGCGAGAAGGACGCGTTTGCTAGTTTTGGCGATCGTGTCGTCTGGCACGCCATGGGCGAGGGCTTTACCTGGGAGACACAGGACCTGAAGCGCGACATCGCGGCGGCCGAGGCTGCCTGGGCGAAAGCGCTGGAGCTGATGGCCGAGCCGTCGATCAGCCTCGTGGTGCTCGACGAGCTGAACATCGCGCTGCGCTACGACTACCTCGATCTCGAAAAGGTGGTCGCGGCACTGAAGGCGCGTCGCGAAGGCCTGCATGTCGTCGTCACCGGCCGCAACGCCAAACGGGTATTGGTCGAGGCGGCCGATCTGGTCACCGAGATGGGCGTGACCAAGCACCACTTCTCCGCCGGCGTGAAGGCGCAGCAGGGGATCGAGTTCTGAGGGGTGTTGCTGGGGAGGCAGAGGCGCGGTGTCTCGACCTCTCAAGATTTGGGTTCCTCGCCCGCCGCGAAGCGGGGGAGAGGTGGCCGCGGAGCGGCCGGCGCGGGGGCGGTGGGAGAGCGCGGGTCCCCTCACCCGCAGCGGCGGGCCGCGCCCCCCCCCCCCCC